>CALGEI010000043.1 GCA_937881575.1 uncultured Flavobacteriales bacterium
CTCTTCGATGGAATAAATATCATCCGAAGGCAAACCTCCTTGATTGACTGCGTCAGTGAGCAAACGCCAATCGTCGTCTGAGGTGTCCCCAGGGGTTTGGTTGGTGTCGTAAACAAGCAGCCCTTGATTCCGCGGCATGATGCACCAGATGTATCCATTTCTAGCTGCTAAAACGTCGCCCATCCACCCGGTGGTCCCCATGGCATTGCCAACATCCATTGCGATAAAAGTGCCATCTGCTAAGCGCACGTGCAAGGGTTCAGCCACGTATGCATTGGTAAACCAAAGGTTTCCCCAAGCGTCAAAATCAACTCCGCCTACCCCAATGCGGGGAGATCCGCCGAAATCGGCTGACTGCAGTGTGCTATTTGTGGTATTGTAAATGTCAATCAATGTGCCGTCAAGCACCTCGATCAACCCTTCTTCCCACGTTCCAAAAAAGGCATGGTTCGGGTTGGTTGGGTCTATGCTCACCACCATGACGTCGTTGATGCCAGCAATGTCGTTTTCGCCTTCTGCTGGAGGGATCCACTGCCATCGTGTTCCGTTTAATCCATACAGCCCATACTTATGGTACATGCTGGTCCATGTTTCGTCCACCCCCCCCGAAGCGACCCACATTTGATCATTCCAGGCATCGATGCAACGAACCAAGGCGGCGGGTGGCCCGGAAGGACTCCAATGATCATCCAATTCAGCGCCTGTGATATCGAGCTGAAGCAAGCCCTCCTCTTGATTTGCGATATAGAGGTCTTCGAAAACATAGGATTGCCCAGAGGGTGTCTCTACCTCCCTGTGGTGAAAGACCATGTGGCGAGCACGAAGCGGAACGCCATCCGCAACATAGTCCAATTGAAAGAGCTCAAAATTGGAATTGAACAACTGAATCGACTGATAATCAGCGATAGCTAGGGTCCAATCGCTCGGCTCAGAACTTATTGCGCTCGCAACGATGTCATAAACCTGTGTGCCCTCCCATTGGGGAGCAGGGACCCAAACACCGTTGCTTTTCCACCACAATTCATCCGGTTGTTCCGGGTTGTCTGTCTTTCGATGTACAATGGGTTGGCCTTCAGGATGAAAAATAACGTGGCGGTAATCGCCAGTTTCTAGCGGGATGTCATCCCATCGGGTCCACGCATCCGGAGCACTTAAGAAGGGGTGGTTCTGGTCGGCTTCAAAAATTCCGGCATCTGTCCACACGACAATTTTACCATCGTGAAACTGGAGCCCGTGACAGGAACGCAATTCTTGTTGTCCTTCCAGAAACCACGTGTCTCTCACATCGAATTCACGCGGATTAATGAGAACAATGCCAAATCCACATGCCGCATAGATCCGGTCAGAATCAGACCCCCCGGGAACCAACGAGTTGATGGTTTTGTCACCGATGAGGTTACTGTCTTTGATGTCGCTCATGGTGAAGATTCTGACGCCTTCGTCTGAGAAGAAGTCAATGACGCCCGAAGCATAGCCCACAACGAGCATCTGACTTTCTACGTCCCAAGCCAATGCGGAGGGGTTGCTTCCGCTCATGCCATTCACCTTGGAAATGGTCTGGATACTCCCATCGGACAAAACGAGAAACAAGGCATTTTCGGCTCGAACTGCCCAGAACCCATCGGTTCCAGCGGGTGCAGAGGTTTTTCCACAATACACGGTTTCTTGTGCATGGCTATAGGGCAAATGGTCACTCCATGTTCCGACATCCAGGTAGATGGCATCCGAGGTTTCGAGTGGAGATTGAGCCGAGAGCGCTGTTCCAAGAAAAGCGAGGGAAGCCCAAGCAAAAACACGAAGAATGGAGGCGAGGTGATAGCTCATAAAAGGGTTCAGCGGGCAAGGTGTGTTTTGCATACGTATCAAAGGTCGGAATATTGTGTTGCTCACCGATGGTCTTTCCAACGAAAAGCATCGACTCCCGAGCTTTCCAATTGATCCAAGGCATCCCCGTCATTCAAAGAATAGATCCACCCCTTGGGGCCGTACTCCCATCCTACGATTCCCCAAACGATCAAGAGACATAGCAAGTCCTCGGCGGCATCGAAATCGAGGCGTCCCATCCTTGCAACGTGACGAAATGACAAGGCCCGGCCAGAACGCCAAGCGCTGAACAACTTTCCAATGTGCTGGTCGTATCGAAACTCCGATCGGTCCAACCGCATTTCGTATTGCCACACCTTAACGAGTACTGGACTCGCTCGGTGGATTCGGTCTTCACGGCGCAAATATGCTTGGAGTTGGTCCTTCTCGTCTTTACAAAAATGCGGGCGCGATGCGGAGCGGGGGATTTGCACTTCCAAAATGGTTTTCATTTCGGCTTTCCAAATTTGCACGTCAAAGAGAATGGGAGGCTTGCACTGCATTTCAGCCGCGGCCTGAATCATATGAAACTCCTCATCTGCTCTGACTCCGGCAATGCTGCCATTGTCTTTCACACCAATCAAGAGTCGCCCTCCATCGGTATTGGCAAAGGCACAAAGTGTGCGCGCAATTTTGCCCGCGTCTTCTACGCGCATTTTAAAATCTTGCTTTTGGTGTTCGCCTTCAGCAATCATTTGGATGACATAGGACATGTTCGAGGTAACGATAAAATTCGTGTGAGCTGTGAACCAACGAAGTTAATGGTCATATTGACAAAGCAAGTTTTAGGATATCCACTTGAAAACGCTATCTTTGCAGGGATTATCGAAGAATAGGAATTGAAGAGGGGTCTCAACCCCTCTTTTTTTGT
>CALGEI010000044.1 GCA_937881575.1 uncultured Flavobacteriales bacterium
CCCAACGTCGGAGTTGCTTCTGGAATGATCCA
This sequence comes from uncultured Flavobacteriales bacterium, assembly GCA_937881575.1. Taxonomy (GTDB): domain Bacteria; phylum Bacteroidota; class Bacteroidia; order Flavobacteriales_D; family Sanyastnellaceae; genus UA16. Next base: position 33 of record CALGEI010000044.1, read on the forward strand.
GAGTTTTTATGATGCTCCGGGTATTGTCAGTTTCAACCAAGACGGAACGTATACAATTGAAGAGGGAAGTGTTTTTCGGGAAGAGCTGAGGGAATGGAATGTGGGAGGTGGAATCGAATATCTCTACAACGATGTTTTCGCTTTTCGAACAGGCTTTTTCAATGAGCACTATTCAAAGGGAGCGCGTCAATTCATTACGTTGGGTGCCGGAATCAAGTACACGGTGTTTACGGTTGATTTGAGTTATCTCATATCGACACGTCAGCAAAATCCGCTAGCCAATACCCTGCGATTCACCTTGCGCTTGCAATTCTCTGACTTGGTTGGCTCCAATGGAGATTCGGGCGAATAAGACAACGAAGACAAGCATGGCGATTCGAATCGGTTACGGTTATGACGTACACCAATTAAAGGAGGGCCATCCTTTTTGGTTAGGGGGAATCCAAATCCCACACGAGAAAGGAGCTTTCGGTCATAGTGATGCAGATGTCGTTTTGCACGTAATCTGCGATGCTCTTTTGGGGGCGCTTGCGTTGAGAGACATTGGCTACCACTTTCCAGACACAGACGCTGAGTACAAAGGGATCGACTCGAAGAAATTGCTACAACGTACGTACGATTTAATCTCGGACGCGGGCTGGGAGTTGGGCAATTTGGATTGCACGTTGTGCCTTCAGCTCCCCAAAGTTTCGCCGCACATCGATTCCATGCGAACCTGCATTGCAGGATTGCTGGGAGTGGAGATGCACCAAGTGAGTATTAAGGCAACAACGACTGAGCGTCTAGGATTTGTCGGGAATGAGGACGGTGTAAGCGCTCATGCCGTAGTGCTAATCCAGAAGAAGGAGGCCTGATTACGCCCAGCGGTTGAAACGCGTGAATTCCTTGTTCAGGATTCGCGGGATCCACCTTCAAAATGACCGGGCTGCTTGTCCCCGTCGAAATGGACTTTGATCACGGCGGTGTCGCGCAGTAAGTCCACCTTCCCTATTTCAATGCGAACGATTTCGACGCCGGTTCGAGACTCTAAATCGCGAATCAAATCCTCGCGTTTGCCTTCATGCAATAAGTCTACCCGGTCATAAACGACCACTTTTGTTGCAACATGTCGAATGGACCAGAGACGGTCCAAAACTAGCGTCAGCGCCCAAACCAAGACGTTGGCTGTTGCAATGAGTAAGAGCGAGGTCGAACCGGGAGCAAGGGCATTGAGGACCGCTAGAGCGATCACAATGAAGAGATAGGTCATCTCTCGAATGGGAATGGCATCCGTTCGATAGCGAATGATGCCGAAAATGGCAAACAGGCCCAATGCGAATGCGAGGTCGATTTCCACTCCCATGAGGAGGTTGCAAAGCAAGAAGATGGCCGTACTGACCAGGATAAACGTGAAAACGAAATCTCGTCGCTTCGAGACTTGGTGATAAACCCCTAAAATGAGGACGAGGCTAGAAAGTAAATTTCCACCGAACGCAATTAAAAAGGATGTGAGTGTTTCGTTCATCGCTGAGATGTATAATCAATAATGCCGCGAATGCTCCTTATGACAGAACGGTAGATTCGAGGAGGCAATTCAGGATTTAAAAGTAGTGTTCCTATGATGTACTTAGACATGCTTGTGGAACGGCCTAAGGGTGGCGGGTGTCCCGTAAAAGACTTCAGGGCCGAGTGGATTGGGGACAACCGGTCAATGCGACCTTGCTTGACCTCTAAAATTGCCAATCCCTTCAATGACGTTTCGGCTTGATCTGAATGAAATAATATGTTCGAGTCGATGGTCACTCGCTCTTGCCGTTTTGTTGAAACCAACGTGCAGCGGTCAAATGAGCATTGCATTGAAGTCAGCTGACCTTGCTTGTATGGGTAATGGGCGTTTAAGAAACTCCATTCACTTTCATTCAGAGGGGCATTCCAATTGTGGACCTTTGAGCGAAGCACGCGATTTTTCAATGTGCGTCCATGCACTGTTTTGTGCTTGACTTCCAAAAAAGCAATTCCATTGGAGCCATACCGTCGAATCCGAGCTTTAAAGCGATCTTTTCGTCCTCTTGTGTGATTTTCAAAGGAATCGAGCGCGGGTGTCTCAAAAAATTGATTTTGGTATTGCGTAATACGCTCACCTTGCACCTCCAAGATTGCATAGTCTTCTTGGCAGTGACGAACTAAGTCAGGAATCCATTCCGAGAGAATTAAGAATTTCTCATCGAGCCGATTCATCAATTCAGCGCCCTCCATCGCTTCCAAGCCAATGGGGTTCAATTTCTCTAATGTTTCGGGCAGGCTCAAGCGCGTAAAGGTATAGAAGTCTAGGCGAATGACTCCGCGGAGTACATGGGTTTAACAAACGGTAAAAAAACGGTTAATTCTGAATTAAATTTCACTTGTCGAAACGAAATTTATCGTGTCCTAGATACACGTAGTAAATTGTTTCTTGAGGTTTGCCAATCCGTTTGCATAATTCGTCTGAAATCGAACTTTATATTTGCCTGCACAGAAATGACTAGTCATGGCCAGTACCACGCAAGCGAAGAGCTCGAAAAAGGCGGTTTCTCCTGAGAAATCCGTTATGAAGAAGGTTGATAAAGGGGGTTCGAAAGGAGCGGCTCTAGAGCACGACCGAAGCGTATATGAACGCTGGTTTCGCGATATGTATCTCATGCGAAAGTTTGAGGAGCGCTGCGGACAGCTCTACATACAGCAAAAATTTGGTGGATTTTGCCATTTGTACATTGGACAAGAAGCCATTCTCGCGGGAATCTCCGAGGCGATACGACCAAGCGATCGCATGGTGACTGCCTACCGAGATCACGCGCATCCATTGGCTCTAGGGACGGACCCGAAATTTGTAATGGCAGAGCTCTATGGGCGCACCACAGGGACGAGCAAAGGCAAAGGGGGATCCATGCACATGTTTGACAAGGAGCGAAACCTTTTTGGGGGACATGGCATCGTCGGAGGTCAAATAGGATTGGGCGCAGGAATTGCCTTCGCAGATAAGTATAGAAATGAGGACCATGTGACGCTCTGCTTCTTCGGAGACGGTGCGGCACGTCAGGGAATCTTGCATGAAACATTCAACATGGCGATGACATGGAAACTTCCTGTTATCTTCATCGTTGAAAACAACAAGTACGCCATGGGGACGTCCGTTGAACGTACGTCCAATGTGACGGATTTGGTCATGTTGGGTGCGAGTTACCGCATGCCATCGGAATCGGTGGACGGCATGAGCCCAGAATTGGTTTGTGAAGCGGTTAAGCGCGCTGCTGATCGCGGTCGCGCTGGTGAAGGGCCGACGCTTCTGGACATTCAGACATATCGTTACAAAGGGCATTCCATGTCGGATCCTCAAAAGTATCGAACGAAGGATGAGCTGCATGAGTACCAGGAAAAGGATCCGATCCTGCATGTGCGGAATACGCTGCTCGAACAAGGGTGGAATTCAGAGGATGAGCTCAAGCAGGTCGAAAAGGAAGTGAAAGCACAGGTTGAAGAAGCCATTGTTTTCGCGGAAGAAAGTCCCTATCCAGAAGCGCACGAATTGTACGAGGACGTGTACATGACGAAGGATTATCCTTTCGTCAAAGACTGATCATTCCATCACAACGAATCATTCGAAAAAATGGCTGAGATTATACGTATGCCGAAATTGAGCGACACGATGACCGAGGGGGTTGTTGCTTCATGGCTAAAACAAGTGGGGGATGAGGTCGAAAATGGCGAGCTCATTGCTGAAATCGAAACGGACAAAGCGACGATGGAGTTTGAGTCGTTTTTCGATGGTGTATTGCTGCACATCGGTGTAGAAGAAGGGGGGGCGGCTCCCGTGGACAGTCTCTTGTGCATTCTTGGAGAAAAAGGAGAGGACATTTCAGCGCTGCTTGAATCAGCGAATGCGGAGCCAGTTTCGTCCGAAGCTCCAGCTCCAGCTCCGGCTCCGGTCTCAGCTCCGGCTCCGGCTCCGGCTCCCGTTGTGGCGGTTGCGCCTGCAGCAGTGGCTGCACCCGCTCCGACAATTCCACCGACCAATGGTCGCTTGAAGGCTTCTCCTTTGGCTCGAAAATTGGCGGAGGAACGCGGAATTAATGTGGCTCAAATTCCGGGTTCAGGAGAATCTGGTCGCATCGTGAAGCGTGACGTGGAGGCATTCAATGGCTCGAACGCCATGGCTGCGCCCGGAGTAGAACGCTTCACAGAAGTGGGAGTGAGCCAAATGCGAAAGACCATTGCGCGTCGATTGGCCGAGAGCAAATTCAGTGCGCCGCATTTTTATCTAACCGTGAGTATCCAAATGGATACAGCTATGGATGCCCGGAAATCAATCAATTCTGCCGGCGAAGTGAAAATTAGCTTCAACGACATGGTCGTGAAGGCTGCGGCGTTGGCCTTGAAGAAGCACCCGGCTGTGAATAGCAGTTGGATGGAAGATCGCATTCGCTACAATGAGCATGTGCACATTGGCGTAGCAGTGGCTGTTGAAGATGGCTTGCTGGTGCCAGTTGTGCGCCATGCCGATGGAAAACGTTTGTCTCAAATTGGAACAGAGGTTCGTGAATTCGCAGGCAAAGCCAAGGACAAGAAATTGCAACCGAGTGATTGGGAGGGAAACACCTTCACCATTTCGAATTTGGGCATGTTCGGCATTGATGAGTTTACGGCCATTATCAACGCCCCGGATGCGTGCATCTTGGCTGTTGGTGGTATCAATGCTGTTCCCGTGGTTCGCAATGGCGCGGTAGTTCCTGGTCATATTATGAAAGTCACCTTGAGTTGCGATCATCGGGTCGTCGACGGTGCTTCAGGAGCTGCTTTCTTGCAGGAATTCAAAGCCATGTTGGAGAATCCGGTACGGATGCTTGCCAACGGTTATTGATTGTTGACATTTGAATGACTTCACAGAGCCCTCTTCGGAGGGCTCTGTTGTTTTTCCCCTGTGGTCACCCGACCTTGTTGGCGGTTCATTTGTTCATCCACCATGCCGGAATCTCCTCTCGAAACCCCCATTGAATATGTCAAAGGAGTAGGCCCCAAACGGGCTGAATGGCTGCGCGTTGAATTGGGCATTCACGCAGCAGGGGATCTGTTGGAGTACCTGCCATTTCGCTATGAAGATCGCTCCAAATTCGCCAGCATATCAGAGATCGTTTCGGATGTGGCTTCATTGCAATTCCGAGGAGTCATTACGGGCTTGCAACAAGTTGGCAGTAAACGTGGGTCACGGTTGGTTGCACGTTTTCAGGACGAAAGCGGTTCCCTTGAACTCATCTGGTTCAAAGGGGCTAAATGGATTGCATCCCAAATCCCCGTTCAACAAAAAGTCGTCGTTTTTGGAAAGCCAACCGCTTACCAAGGAAAGTGGAGCATTTCCCATCCAGAGGTGGAGTTGGAGTCTGCATTTGAGCGCCGTCAAGGTTTGGGTTTACAGCCTGTTTATCGGACCACGGAAAAATTGACCAATCGGGGCATGGCGACTGCTGGCATTGCCCGACTGATAAGAAGTTGGATTGCGCAGCCAGAATTTCATGTGGAGGAGGTCCTGCCAGAAGCGCTCTTGGCCGAATTGAAGATGCCTGGACGAGAGGAGGCCTTTCGCAAAGTACATGCGCCAAAATCTCCTGAAGAAGCAGATTGGGCGAGAAAGCGACTGAAATTTGAGGAGTTGTTGTACTTGCAACTTTCCCTATTGCAGCGAAAGAAAGAGCAAACTCGGGATGTTCCGGGTGTTCGATTCAAAGCAGTGGGTGACATGTTCAATTCGTTTTATAGCGATCACTTGACGTTTGAGTTGACGGGGGCGCAAAAGCGCGTGATGCGGGAGATTCGAATCGATGTCAATACCGGCTGGCACATGAACCGTTTGCTTCAAGGCGATGTCGGGAGCGGCAAAACAATGGTGGCCTTGTTGACGGCCCTGCTGGCGTTGGACAATGGGTATCAGGCATGCGTGATGGCGCCGACGGAAATACTAGCCAATCAACATTTGGTGTCCTTTCGAGAAGCGCTGGAAGGCCTTCCGATTCGGATCGAGCTCTTAACCGGATCTGTCAAGAACGCGGAAAGAAAACCCATTTTAGAGGGGTTGGCATTGGGTGAAGTGAACATCCTGATTGGCACGCATGCATTGATTGAGCCCAAAGTGGTCTTCAAACAATTGGGTCTGGCCATCATTGATGAACAACATCGCTTTGGCGTCGCACAACGCAGTAAACTATGGGCGAAAGCGGATCCTCCACCGCATGTGTTGGTCATGACTGCCACGCCCATTCCAAGAACCTTGGCCATGACGGCCTATGGGGATTTAGACGTGAGTGTCATTGATGAAATGCCTCCAGGGCGAAAGCTCATCAAAACAGTGCACCGCTCCGATTCAGCGCGATTGCCTGTTTTTCAATTCATGGAGGAGGAAATCAAAAAGGGAAGGCAGGTCTATGTCGTGTATCCTTTGATCGAAGAGAGTTCGACCTTGGATTACAAAGATTTGATGGACGGCTATGAAAGCATCTCTCGACGCTTCCCGCTGCCAGAATACCGACTCGGAATTGTCCACGGCCGCATGAAGTCCCAAGACAAAGACATTGAAATGAGTCGTTTCATCGAAGGCACGACCCAAATCTTGGTAGCGACGACCGTGATAGAGGTCGGAGTCAATGTGCCCAATGCATCGGTCATGGTGATCGAAAGTGCGGAACGATTTGGCTTGGCTCAACTGCACCAGTTGCGGGGACGTGTGGGCCGAGGGGGAGAACAGAGTTACTGCATTTTGATGACTTCAAACGAGTTGTCAAAAGTCGCGGCCTTGCGCATGGAAACCATGTGTCGCACCAATGACGGGTTTGAGATTGCAGAAGTCGATATGGACTTGCGTGGTCCTGGTGATTTGATGGGAACCCAACAATCGGGTGTTCCCGATTTGAAAATGGCCGACTTGATGCGCGATCGAGAATTGCTCACAACGGCCCGTTACATCGCCGGCAGAATCTTGGAGGAGGATCCGAACCTGGAAGATCCCCAATACGCTATCCTCAATTCAACGTTGAAACGTGTGCAATTGGGACGCCCGGATTGGTCGCGGATTTCCTGAACTTGTCCTCCATGCGATCTCCACAATTATGGGCCATTATTTTGACGCTAACGCTGGCATTGTTGAGCGCATGGTCTTTGATTTCGATTGAATGGAATTCGGAGAACCTAGCCGACCCCTCTGATTATGCTTCGGATCGATTTGATGTCTGGGAACAAACCACGGTAACGCCCGTTGGCTTGCTCTTCACCGATTCATTGGAATCCGCAGCGCTGATGACGTTTCAAATTCAGGGCCATCCAGAATGGACTGTTTGGCATTCTTTTCAAATGCCCGTGGATTTGCCGGAAGGGTGGTCTTCAGAATCGTGGAGAGGAGGCTGGATTCTTGGGCGGCCTGAGGCATTGGCTGGTTGGGAGGAGAATCCGGGAGGAATGGCTTCGAAATGGCACCCTCGATCCGATGGACTTGTTCGCTTGGAGCAGAAACCGAAAGGGCATTTTCGTTCGAACTTCTCGGCTCACATTTCCCAAACGTTGAGTTCAGAGACGACCTGGATCTCCGATTCAATCGCCATGAGTTTGGCCCCTCTTGCTCAAGAATGGTTAACGGCTTGGAATGTTGTGCAAACCGGTGAACACGGATTGGCGTCATGTCGGATGGCACGCTGGGGAACGCCAAATGGTCTGCCGCCGGACTCATCTCTGCTCTCCATTTGGAATGGGACTTGGGCAACTTTGGAATGGGAGTCCGGTGAAACCCTGGAGATTTGGGGCTGGTCTGATAGCACGGGATTCAAATCCAACAATGGAGGAGAGGTTCATGCTGATGGTTGGTACCATTGGAAAGAGAATCGAAAGCCGGCGTCGTGGCTTCAGTTCGATCGCCTATTGCGCACATCGGATCCCAGCCAATCAACGTGGGATGCGGTGAGTTGGACTGCAGATCAAATCCGTTTGGGAACGGTCAAAGACAACCGTCGTGTAGCGTGGATTGTCAAGGGGGAAGCCAAGAAAACCCCTAGCCTAGCGCTGCAGAGCGCGGAAGAGATGCCTTCGAAGGCATCTCCATTGACCGGACCGCTCGCCATGGTTCGCAACCATCGCTTGAATCAGGAAATGGCCATTCATTGGGAAAAGCCATCTGTGATTGCAACTTCAGGGCGCCAAGAGGTTTGGCGAAAAGAGTTGTCGGGTGATGATACGCCGCAGGCATGGGAAGTGGATTTGTATCGGAATGGGAAATATCAGGTGGCTTTGGCCAACTCAGAAGCGTTTCACGTCATCGATGTATTGGGAAGGGAGGTTAAAGGATATCCGTTAACTCCTGCAAGCGGGATTTCTGCGGCGGCGGTCATAGATTATGATCGGAATCGGAATTATCGCATTTTGATCGGGACAAGCGATGGTGGATTGTTGAACTATCGAGAGGAAGGAAATCGAACACCGGGATGGAGTTTCACCCCACAGCCAGGACGCGTGATCGTGCAAGTGCATCATTTGCGCGTAGGCAACCGAGACTACCTCTATGCTGGTCAAGATGACGGGAGCATTCGATTGCTCAAACGCTCTGGAGCCGACCGCTTTCAATCCCCTGTGTCTGTGCCTTCGGATCAGGCTCCGTGTTTCCGCTTGTCTGAATCGATCGCCTCGTCAACGGTTCTCTATATCGATGAGAAAGGCTGGACTCAAGAGCGAACTTTCGGGACGGATGAAGCCGTAGGGATGACCCGCATGACCCAGGGTTTTTCGATTTCCTTGGAAGACCGCGATGGAGATGGGATCCAAGAAGTCATCGTGCAAACTTCGGAGGGGGAAGAGGTCTGGAATGCGCGGAATGAACGAATCAGTCCTTGAGCAAAGAGCGGCTGATGACGATTTTTTGAATTTCAGAAGTGCCCTCATAGATCTGAGTGATTTTCGCATCGCGCATCAAACGTTCGACATGGTATTCTTTCACGAAACCATAGCCTCCATGGATTTGTACCGCTTCGACGGTGTGGCGCATGGCAATGTCAGAAGCATACAGTTTGGCCATACTCGAAGCGAGGTCATAATCTTCTCCTGCATCTTTCAACGCTGCGGCCTTCAATACCATGAGACGAGCCGCTTCCACTTGTGTCGCCATGTCCGCCAACTTGAAGGCAATGGCTTGATGCTGGTGGATGGGCTTGCCAAAAGTTGCCCGCTCTTTGGAGTAGGCTAAGGACAATTCAAGAGCGCCCGAAGCGATGCCAAGGGCCTGTGCGGCGATGCCAATTCGTCCGCCAAACAGCGTTTTCATCGCGAACTTGAAACCAAACCCGTCTTCAGCAATGCGGTTTTCTTTGGGTACTTTGACATCTTGAAACATCAGTGTGTGCGTGTCGGATCCCCGAATGCCCAATTTGTCTTCTTTGGCTCCGACGATGAATCCGGGCATATCGCGTTCCACGATCAAAGCATTGATCCCTTTGTGTCCTTTTTCAGGATTCGTTTGCGCAATCACCAAATAGATGGAAGCGCTGTTGCCATTGGTAATCCAGTTTTTGGTTCCATTGATCAAGTAATGGTCTCCGCAGTCCACCGCTGTCGTAGACTGGGATGTAGCGTCTGAACCGGCTTCCGGTTCAGATAAACAAAAGGCCCCTATTTTTTGGCCAGAAGCCAAAGGGCGCAAGTATTTTTGCTTCTGAAATTCACTGCCATACTGCTGCAATCCATAACAAACTAACGAATTGTTGACGCTCATGCAAACCGATACAGACGCATCGATTTTGCTGATTTCTTCCATGGCCAGCGCATAGCTTACGGTATCCATGCCGCTCCCGCCGTATTGTTCTTCAACCATCATCCCCATGAACCCCAACTCGCCCAATTGCCGAATCTCTTCGGTCGCGAATCGTTGTGCGTTGTCGCGTTCGATAATGGTGGGCTTCAGCACATTTTGCGCAAAGTCACGAGCAGCATCCCGTACAGCGATGTGTTCTTCCTTGAGGTCTAGGTTCATTTCCTGGCTTGCTTTCGGATATCCATTCATAAACGGAGAAATTGCTCCATCTTTCGTCCTGCAAAGATACACATCTCTCCTCCGTTGAAATCCTCTACCCTCCCTTCAAACGATTCTAAAGACACAAATTCCAAGAGATATTGTGTCATGGGGTTGATGAGTGGCACTTCTCTGGATGGATTGGATATTGGGTTTTCTGTTTTTCAAAGGACTGGAGAACAGGGGGGGTGGTCAGGAACTTTAGAGCGTTTCGCAAGCATTCCATTTCCCGAATCGTGGAGGGTGCGATTGCGCCAACTGCCAACTGCATCCGCTGAAAATTGGTTTAGAGCGAGCAAGGAATGGACCCAATGGTGCGCTGATCAGATTCGTTTGACGGATTGGGTGAGCGAAGTGGACTTAGTGGTTTTCCATGGGCAAACGGTTTTTCATCGAACGGAAGAGGGGTGGACAGGACAATTGGGTTCAGGCGCTCACTTACATGCCGCATTGGAGGGCGTTCCGGTCGTTTGTGATTTGCGATCGCTTGATGTCGCTTACGGCGGGCAAGGTGCTCCTCTTGTCCCTGTGGCTGAGGCGCATCTGTACACTGAATACGAAGGGTGCTTGAACCTCGGGGGATTTGCGAACTTCAGTTGTCATGACAAAGCAAGGGGGACTAGAATCGCATGGGATGTGGGGCCTTGCAATCTTTTGTTGAATCACCTCGCCGCTCGAAAAGGAAAGACCTTTGATGCAGGAGGTCAGCTGGCTGCGAGTGGTCAAGTCATTCCAAGTCTGCTCGATCAATTGTTGGCCTTGGATTTTCATGCCAAGCCCCCTCCGAAAAGCTTGGGGAGAGAGTGGTTTGAAGAGGTTGTGTTGCCCTTGTTGCAAATGCACAGCGAAGCACTTGTTGAAGATTTGATGGCCACTGCTGTGGCGTACATTGCCTCGATCGTGCGTCTCTCAGCTCATGGGAAAAGGACGTTGGTGACGGGCGGTGGAGCGTTCAATAATGAGCTGGTCAGAGTGCTGCAATTGAAGGAGGGAGAGCATTGCCATGGTTTGCCCTTAGAGGCGGTGATTCCTGTCGCAAATCAAGTGGATGGCAAAGAGGCACATGCCTTTGCTTTTCTCGGATTGCTTCGGGCATTGGGGGAGCCGAATGGGCTGCCTTCGATCACCGGAGCGGACCAACCCAGTTCAGGTGGAGCGCTTTGGGGAACGCCTCGTTTTCTTAGACGGTGAACGGCTATCTTTGTCTCGCCAAAAATCCATCATAGCAATGATCATGAAAGAGATGCTCGAGGCTTACGCCCAGCGAGAACCAGAAATTGTTTTCGAATGGAATGATGCCGAAACAGAAGCCAAAGGTTGGGTGGTTATCAATTCACTGCGTGGCGGAGCTGCTGGCGGAGGAACGCGAATGCATACCCGTGTAGATCGACGAGAAGTGGTGAGTTTGGCCAAGACCATGGAGATAAAATTCACGGTCAGTGGTCCTCAAATTGGAGGGGCGAAATCGGGGATCAACTTTGACCCCAATGACCCCCGAAAAGAAGGCGTTTTGCGCAGGTGGTACCATGCGGTGACTCCCTTGCTCCGGCAGTACTACGGAACGGGTGGGGACATGAACGTTGACGAAATCCACGAGGTGATTCCGATCACAGAAGATTGTGGTATCTGGCACCCTCAAGAAGGCGTGTTCAATGGTCATTTTAACACCAAGACGGCTGAGAAGGTGAAGCGCATCGGTCACCTCCGACAAGGGGTGTCCCAGGTGGTGGAGAATTCCTTGTACACCCCTTCAGTCGACCGGAAATTCCGAGTGGCGGATTTGATTACGGGATATGGGGTGAGTGAATCTGTAAAGCATTATTACGACGTCTATGGCGGCGATGTGAAAGGAAAGCGGGTGGTTGTTCAAGGCTGGGGAAATGTAGGAGCCGCCGCGGCATACTACCTGGCTCAAGAAGGTGCCGTCCTCGTTGGCGTCATTGACCGGGCCGGAGGATTGATCAACGAGTCAGGGTTTTCTCTGGAAGAAGTGACAACATTGTTCGAGAAGAAACAGGGCAATAGTCTGGTCGCAGACGAACTCTTGACATTCGATGAGGTCAATGCCCGGATTTGGGATGTGCCGTGCGATGTGTTTTTACCATGCGCTGCCTCGCGTTTGGTGACGGAAAATCAGGTCGATCGATTGGTGAAAGCTGGATTGGAGGTCATCTCGAGTGGAGCGAACGTTCCTTTTGCGGACGACGAGATATTTTATGGTGCCATTGCCGAAAAGGCCGACCGAACCGTAGCCGTGATTCCGGATTTCATTGCCAATTGTGGCATGGCACGGGTGTTTGCCTATTTGATGAGCGATGCCCAAGTGGACATGACGGACGAGGGGATTTTCAAAGACACCTCCGCTACCATCGAACGCGCTTTGAAAGCGACCCACGAGAAAAACCCGGGTACGACGATGCTCTCAGCGACGGCATTTGAAATTGCTTTGGATCGTCTGATGAACAATGCTTGAATTAAAACTTCCCAGCATTTAGAGCAGGGAGCTCAAATTGCGCTGCAATTTGGGGGTCAATTGAAATGATACAATGGAATATTTGATTCTCGTAGTTTTTGTGTTGGGTTATGTGTTCATAGCACTTGAGCACAATTTCAAAGTGGATAAAGCAGCTAGCGCTCTGCTCACGGGCACCATTTGTTGGGGCTTGTTTGTCACGGGAATCCATGAAGTTCCGGCTCACTTGGCTGAGGATTTTGCTTCGTTTCAACTGGGTTTTATCGGCGACGCAAAGTTGGCGTTGAATACGTTTTTTGAGCACCGACTCCTTCACCACATGGAGGACATTTCGTCTATTCTGTTCTTCCTTTTGGGTGCAATGACCATCGTGGAATTGGTGGATGCCCACGAGGGTTTTTCTGTCATCACGGATCGCATCAAGACCAAAAATAAAGTGGTGTTGATGTGGATCTTGGCCTTGCTTACATTCTTCTTTTCGGCTGTTTTGGACAACCTCACGACTTCCATTGTCATGATTTCGCTGTTGCGGAAACTGATTGCGGACAAAGAAACCCGTTGGTTGTATGCGGGCATTGTCATCATATCAGCCAATGCAGGTGGCGCTTGGTCTCCCATCGGAGACATCACCACGACGATGCTTTGGATTGGCAATCAATTGACATCGGGCGTGATCATTACGCATCTGTTTTTGCCATCATTGGCCTGCTTGGTAGCGCCCTTGACCATTCTGTCCTTCACGATGAAAGGCGAGATCGAACGGCCCCAGCTTGAAGACAAAGACAAGGTTGACCCCACATCGCAAGGGGAGCGAAACCTGGTGTTCGTTTTGGGTGTGGTCGGCCTCTTGTTCGTACCTGTTTTCAAAACGGTGACTCACTTGCCTCCCTTCATGGGCATGATGCTTTCATTGGGCATGATGTGGGTGGTTACGGAGATCATCCACCGCTCAAAAAACCATGAGGAACGCGATCACCTCTCGGTCATTGGGGTTCTTCGCAAGATTGATTCGGCTTCTGTATTGTTCTTCTTGGGCATCTTGCTGGCTGTAGCGGCCTTGCAGGAAATCGGTCACTTGCTTGCGGCTGCTGCTTGGTTGCGCGACAATTTGGGCGATGTCTACGCCATCAATGTAACCATAGGATTCTTATCGGCGATCGTCGACAATGTTCCACTGGTAGCCGCGTCCATGGGCATGTACGATATCACGCCTGCTGCCGCAAATGTGGTCGCGGGCAGTTGGGAGAGTTACTTCGTTCAGGACGGTCTTTTCTGGCAATTTCTCGCTTATTGCGCTGGAACGGGAGGGTCCGCATTGATCATTGGTTCTGCTGCTGGTGTGGCCGTCATGGGGCTGGAGAAAATTGATTTCATGTGGTATGTGCGCAAAATCAGTTTGCTGGCCATCGTGGGGTATTTGTCCGGAGCCCTGGTGTTTTGGCTGATGTACCGATGATCAACGGAAGCGGTTATTTCAGGGGTTTACCAACGTACGCACGTCGAAAATTGTCCTTAAGAGTCAGCTGACCATCCAATAATTGCAAGAACTTCCCCGTTCAATACAACGGTTACCTTCTAGCAATTCCCTCATGCGGACATCCTTTCTTCTTCAAACCTTAACGACCGGCACCGATGCCGTCGAAACGCTTGCTTCCGAAGCGTCCAGTGACGCCATTCAGCAGGTCGATGTAAGCCTCTTGGATTTGTTGATGGAAGGGGGCTGGTACATCATGTCACCTCTGGCACTCATGTCGATAATGGCCATTTATGTGTTCATTGAGCGCAGCCTCGCGATTCGAAAAGCAGAACGTGTGACGCCGGATTTCATGAATAAATTGCGGGATTATATTGGGCAGGGAAGCTTTGAAAGTGCTCGGAATTTGTGCCAGCAATCGGACACTCCGATGGCTCGGATGTTGGACAAGGGCATTAGCCGAATTGGTAAGGATCTAAAAGACATCAGCGTTTCGATTGAAAACATTGGCAAGCTGGAGATTTACAATTTGGAGAAAAACCTGAGCTCTTTGGCTACGGTTTCTGGCGCAGCTCCCATGGTAGGATTCTTGGGTACGGTCATTGGGATGGTCAATGTGTTCTTGGACATGGAGATGGCGGGTACAGTGCGCGTAGAAGACATTTCCAGTGGTACCAAGCAAGCGATGATCACCACCATCGTCGGATTGATCGTGGGCATTGTTGCTTTCATGGCGTACAACCACTTGGTGAGTAAAGTATCCAAGGTGGTGCACCAGATGGAAGCGACGAGCATAGAATTCATCGACATCCTCGAAGAGCCCGCCTCATGAATTTGGGTCAACGCAATAAAATTAGTGTCACGAGCAACATGTCGTCCATGACGGACTTGGTGTTCTTGTTGTTGATTTTTTTCATCATCCTTTCTACGTTGGTGAGCAATGGGGTCAATGTTGAATTGCCTCAAGCGAAAGGCACCAACTCCGTGACGTCTAAGATGACGGTGAGCATCAAGCCGGATGGCACATACTACCTCAACGGAGGCCAAGTGGCTTCGGATGATTTGGAATCGTTGATTCGCATCCGCATGGCGGATACCGTCGACCCTGTGATTTACCTGCAAGTAGACGAGGCCGTTCCAACCGGTCAAACGGTCGAGGTCATTGGCATGGCCAAGGCCAACCAATGGAAGGTCATGCTCGGCGCCACACCCAAGAAATAAGGGCATGAGCGCTCCCATGGAAATACGCCGCCAAGCGGTTGAAAAGAAAAACCAACAGCGTGCTGCTGGCGTGACAGTGCTGTTGTTTATCCTGGGTGTTGTCGGCTGTTTTTTCATCACGGCATTTACGATATCGAACCCGCCTCCAGGTGAACAATATGTGGCCGTGGGGTTTGCCGATCTTGGCGACTCGGTAGAAGCTTCAGGTGATGTAGAATCAGAGGTGCCGTCAGAAACGGTTGAGGAATCAGTCCAACCTGCCGAATCTCAAGCTGTTTCGCAGGAGGCGCCAGCGGTCGATCCCATCGTGACCCAAGCAGCATCGGAAGTTTCTGTACCTACGGAACCTGCGCCGGTTGAAAAGAAGCCAGAACCCGTCGAGCCTGAGCCTGAGCGAACCGTTTCGTCGGCACTTTCGAATGCGTTCAGTTCATTGACCGCTTCAGGTGGTGGTGGATCACAAGGAGCCAATGAGCAAGGTGCAGGGAATGAAGGCAACGAAACAGGTAAAATTGACGGAAAGGGCGTGGTGAGTGGTGACAATGGGGATTGGTCATTGGAGGGTGGAAGCCGAATTGGGAAGCCCATGCTGGACGAAAAACCGCAGCAAGAAGGAGTCATTCGGGTGAACATCATCGTTGATAAATCAGGGGTTGTGACCTCGGCCACATTCGATGGCTTGAATTCAACCATTACGGAGTCCCATCACGTTGCATTGGCCATTCGAGCGGCGAAAACCGCCAAGTTCACAGCCAATCCAGCGATGCCGGCGCGTACAGGCTATCTCAACATTCGCTTCGAACTCGAATGACGTATGCAGAGGCGACGGAGTGGCTGTTCCAGCAGCTACCCATGTTTCAGAGGCAAGGCCCGGCGGCTTACAAAGCCAATTTGGATGGAACCAAGTATGTTTTAGAGAAAATGGGACGTCCCGATTTGCACTTGGATGGTGTCGTCCACGTCGCAGGAACCAATGGTAAGGGCTCCGTTTGTACCGCAGTTTCAAATGCTTTGGTGGAGACAGGGTATCGAGTTGGATTGTTTACGTCTCCTCATTTGGTTGATTTCAGAGAACGCATGCGGGTTTGTGGAGAAATGCCCCCGGAGTCTTGGGTCGTCCAGCGAGTGAGCCACTTCAAGCGGGAATTGCCAGATTGGACGTATCAGCCTTCTTTTTTCGAATGGACTTTTGGCTTGGCCTTGCTCTGGTTTGTAGAAGAGCAAGTGGATTTGGTGGTGCTGGAAACGGGCATGGGGGGGCGATTGGACAGCACCAATGTATTCACGTCACCGCTTGTCACAGCCATTACCAACATTGGGTTGGATCACCAGCAATTCTTAGGTGATGACATCCGGACGATCGCAGGAGAAAAAGCAGGAATTCTAAAAGACGGAGTCCCTGTCGTTTTGGGACGCATGCGTCCGGAGGCGCAATCCGTGATTTTAGCGGCGGCCATGCGCACGGCCAGTGAAACGCATTACGCTGAACTAGCCGATGATGTGTCTTTAGAAAGCGGTCCTTATTGGCCGGATAACAAAGCCACCGCATCGAAGATTTTGGAAGTTTTGGGGAACCAGCCGGGTTGGCGGAACTGGAAGCCACCACTGAAGTTGCATGCCACAGGGCATCGAGGAAGGTGGGAGTGGATGCCGCCAACGCTCTCAGGTGCGCGCGTCTTGGTCGATTGTGCGCACAACCTGGACGGCCTTGAACGGTTCATGATGGGGATCGCCGCCATCGAACACCAGCGACTGTGGATCGTATGGGGCGCTGTCGCGGATAAGGACCTCCAAAGTGTTTGGCCTATGTTGCCCAAAGAAGCCACCTATTGCTTTTGCGCAGCCAACATTCCGCGTGCTATGGACGCCGTCCAATTGCATGAAAAGGCTCAAGAAGTTGGATTGAATGGCTCAGCATATGATTCCGTCGCGGAGGCGTTGAATGCTGCGACCAAGGAGGCGGATGCCAACGATTTGGTGGTCGTTTTGGGTAGCATTTTCATCGCAGCGGAAGCCTTACAAACGGCTCAATAGAGCGCTCGCCCCGTCATGGCATCAGGCTGCGGGACATCCATCAGTTTCAAGACTGTCGGCGCGACATCAGCAAGAATGCCATCATGGACGGATTGAGCGCGGTCTGATAAGAGGATGACGGGAACAGGGTTGGTCGTGTGTGCAGTGTGAGGCGAGCCATCGGGGTTTCGCGCGTAATCGGCATTGCCGTGATCGGCGATGATGATGAAATGGTAGCCCTGGCTTTGTCCGGCTTCCACGACCTCCTGTAAACAGGCGTCTGTCGTTTCCACTGCTTTCACAATCGCATCAAATACCCCGGTATGCCCGACCATATCTGGATTGGCAAAATTTAGACAAACAAAATCAGGCCGGCCGGCCTTCAATTCGGGAACAATGGCCGCGACAATATCGTGTGCCGACATTTCGGGTTGGAGATCATACGTCGCCACTTTGGGACTATGTGCCATCAAACGAGATTCTCCTTCAAAGGGCTCTTCTCTGCCGCCATTGAAAAAGAAGGTCACATGCGGATATTTTTCCGTCTCGGCTATCCGGACCTGTGTTTTCCCGGCCGTCGCGAGGGTCTCACCCAACGTATTCTCTAGGTTCGGTTTGTCATAAATCGTGTGGACTCCTTGGAAGGTGTCGTCATAATTGGTCATGGTCACATAATGCAGGTGCAAGGGGACCATGCCAAAGTCGGGATACGCTTTTTGAGTCAACGCGGATGTAATCTCCCGGCAACGATCTGTGCGGAAGTTGAAGCAAATGACCACGTCGTTCTCTGCAATCGGTGTCGGTTGACCGATGACAAAAGGTGGGATGAATTCATCGGTAACTCCCGCATCGTAGTGCGCTGCCATGCCGGCATCCGCAGAGGCATAGACATCGCCCTCACCGCGCACTAAAGTCCCGTAAGACTGGGCAATGCGTTCCCATCGGTTGTCGCGGTCCATGCTAAAATAACGTCCGTGCACACTCGCAATGCGACCGCCGGTTGCTTCCAACACCGCCTCGAGCTCGGCCATGTATCCTCGCCCCGTTTGCGGTGCCGTGTCCCGGCCGTCGGTAAAGGCATGTACCACGAATTCGCCAACTCCGGCGTCGTTTGCTGCGTGACAGAGCGCATTGAGATGTGTCTGTTGGGCATGGACTCCTCCTTTGGAAACGAGCCCCATGAAATGCAGTCGAACGCCGGGAATTCGCGCAGCTTCAAACGCGCTTTGCAAGGCGGTTTCTTGCTTGAACGAACCGTCAGCCACAGCGCGGTCAATCCGCAACAAATCTTGGTACACAATGCGGCCAGCACCGATATTCATGTGACCTACTTCGCTATTGCCCATCTGCCCATTGGGCAATCCAACATGTTCGCTATCAGTGCGCAAGGTGGCATGTGGCTCGCGGTCAAGCAGAGCATCCATGAACGGTGTTTTGGCGGCCGCTATGGCATTGGAATCGTCCTTGTTTCCAATGCCCCAACCGTCAAGAATGATCAGCGCACATTGAGAGTTTTTGGTGGAATTCATGGATTGAATGGAATGGTCGTAGTAATGAGGCAGCCTCCGCGCTGGCTGGATTCAATGGTGAGTCGGCCGCGGTGCATCTGGATGATTTGATGAGCCAAGTACAGCCCAAGGCCGGTGCCTTCAATGTCTTTTTGTCCGGGATGTTCGACGCGTTTGAACTGTTCCAAAACGTGTTTCCTCATGGACGTGGGAATGCCCGTTCCGCCATCATCGAATTGACAGAGAAGCGCGTTGTCTTTCCACTTCAGGCGGATGTGAAGAGATTCTGATGCAGGGCTGTATTTCAAGCCGTTTTCGATCAAATTCCCCCATGCCAGCAACAATGCATCGGCATCTCCCTGCAACAATCCCTGGGGACTGCCCTCATGAACGATGGTGATTTCTCGCTGTCGAAAAGGCCCAATGAGATGGCGTTGAACAGCTTCTGCTATGACTTCTTCCGCATCGTATGACTCGCTGTTCAGGTTTTTCCCAAAGCCGATCCGATTGCTTTGTAGAATATTTTCAACGCGTTGCTCGAGTCGCTGTGTTCCAATTTGGGCTTCGTTCAGGAGCTCCTCGGAAGTCTCCGCGTCTACACGATGTTTTTGCAGCGTATCCAAAGCGAGTCGAACAGCCGCAATGGGCGTTTTCAATTCGTGGGTTACAGCAAGCAAGAAATGACGTTCTCTTCTTGCGCGTTCATGATCACGTCGAATGCTGATCCAAATCACCCGGAATCCGAGGGCGAGTAGAAGCAAAAAGAAAAAACCTTCACCGAGAATCATTTCGGTTGATCGCACGCGCAATTCTGGTAAGTGACCATGCGCAATGGCAATGTTCTCAGCTTGCAATGAGACCAGCAACCAAGCCCACCAACTGAATTGCAACAAGATGTATCCTCCCAAAAAAGCAGTTAGCCATATTCTTTTCCGAGCACCAAAACGCGTCGTCACCATTTCGTAAAATTACAGCACAAGACCATGGGCAGCCGTTTGTTGATCAACCTTAAAGTCGGATGCTTCGAATTTCTTTGGTTAAATCGGGATTGGCCGTGAGCATGCCCCACTCATAGAAGTCGACAGCCTGCGTCCAATGGGCATCCTCGATGAGTTGACCCCAGGCTTGTTCCATATCGGAAGACCAATGAATGTCGTCGCAAACGAGTACCCCGCGCGGTCGAAGCCAGGGCTTGAGCTCCTTGACGTAGGCGATCAATGCGCTGCCGATGTGGTGGCCGTCAATGAAAATGAGGTCAAAACCAGGATGGTTTTTGGCTCGCCATTCTTCAATGAGGACAGGGATCGTTTCGGCGAATGGTCCTTCGCTGATGGCAATGTTCGTCAGACCTAAGGTGTTCCATTGTTCACGGGCCAATTTTGCGATGGCAGGATCTCCTTCGCAGGTCGTCACAGCGTGGGCACCTGTTGCCAAATAAGCAGTCGTTAAACCGAGGGATGTGCCCAATTCGAGAATGTGCTCTGCTTGCATGCTTTGTGCGAGGTTTCCCAAGGCTGCAGCGTGTTTCGTCCGCTTCAATGATCTGCGGGCGATGTCGCTCACGGTTTGTGAAGCTCCTTGCGAGCCGGCGCCAAAATCAACGCGTTGAATTGAAGTGGTGTCCTTCTTGAGGTGTTTTCGTCGGCCTTCAATCATGGCGTTTTCTGCTGCCATTTGATTCATTGACTGCAGTAAACCAAACAACCAGGGTGGGTGAACAGCTCTCCAAGAGCTGGAGTTTTTGCGCCATTTAATCCAGCTTAGAATACGATGTGACCAAATATTTTTCACCTTCCCAAAAGTACAATGCAGAGAACATGAAATTTGGATTATCTTTGCCCCCCATTCGGGCGATTAGCTCAGTTGGTTCAGAGCACCTCGTTTACACCGAGGGGGTCGGGAGTTCGAGTCTCTCATCGCCCACCAAAGCGGAATCTTTCTCTCTTGAGATGGGTTCCGCTTTTTTTATGACTTGCTCTGTTCAGGGGCTTTGGACACTTGACTCTATTTTCGTGCCATGAATGTGTTCACTTTCATTTTTGTGGTTTGCCTGTATGCGCTGTACCATTTGCTAGAGGCTTATACAGATATCAGTATCGAACGCGAACTAGCGGTTTCTTCGGTTTTGATTCTAACTTTTGGAATTCCTCATGGCGCCATTGATCATGTGTTGTTCTTTAAAAAGAATACCGTGTCTCAACTGAGGTTTTATGGTGTCTACCTCGGATTGACTCTCTTGTTTTTGGTCGGTTGGATGATTGAGCCGTTGTGGAGTTTTGTCTTTTTCTTGGTGCTTTCTGCGTTCCATTTTGGAGAAAGTCAACTCAACGACTTGAAGTTGAAACGGCGGATTATGCGTCCTGTTTTGTTTCTCACTTGGGGGTTGACCTTGCTGCTGACGCTGATTTATTACAACACGGAGGAGCTCATTGGATACACCGGGTTTTTCAATGATACGGAAGTTTTTCAGGCAGTATACTCACACGCACTTCTCTTCGAAGCATTCATTGCATTGAACGCATTGACCGGGGTTACGCTCTTCGTTTTTATAGAACGAGCCTCCTTTAACTGGAATCGATTGGGTGGGGAACTCTTCCTCCTCGCGCTGATCCACTTGACGTTCTTTTTGTTCCCATTCATCATTGGCTTCACCATGTATTTTGTGGTGTTGCATTCAATGCGCGTGATGAGTCATGAGTTTGAGTTTTTGAAAAGCGAGGATGCGGGGTTTTCAGGTCGAGACTTTTTGAAGCTGTTGATGCCCTATTCCCTGTTGAGCATCTTTTTCACAGTGATCACGTTCTGGCTTTCTTGGATGGAGGTCATTCCAGTCTCCATTCCGTTGTTGGCCTTGATCATTATCTCTGCCATCACGCTGCCTCATGCCGTGGTGATGCACTTGTTTTATAAGCAGAGTTAGCTGTGAAGTTGATTCATCTTTTGTCAAGAGAATTTCGTTTCTTGTCGAGACTAAGCTCAAGAATCAATGCAGTGGTTTCTAAAAGTGTTGAATCAGTATTCCGATTTTGATGGAAGAGCCCGGAGGAAAGAATACTGGATGTTTGTGCTCTTCAATATGGTATTCGGATTCGCGGCGTCCATGTTGGATGTCGCTCTTGGTCTGATTTGGGGAGTTTGGGGATACGGTTTGATCCAAGCGATTTACGGCTTGGCGATGTTCATTCCAGGTTTGGCGGTCGGTGTGCGGCGGTTGCACGATGTCGGGAAAAGTGGATGGATGTTCCTCATCTTGTTGATTCCAATTATTGGCTTCATCTGGTTGACGGTCCTTTTGCTGATAGAAGGAGATCCGGTTGAAAACCAATATGGGCCCAATCCCAAGAATTTCCCGAGCATGTAGTCTGCCTTCATCCGAATGGATTTGGATGGGTACGGTGAAGGATTTTCAGGCCATTTCCAGAACGGAAAAGAGGGTCGTGGTGAGCCTAATCCTGTGAGAATTACTGACGCTTCCGCAAAATGGAAATAGGCCCGTGGTAGGTTTCACCATCGGAGCGTTTCAAGATGTAGTAATAGGTTCCCTCAGCGACGGGGTTGCCATTCATTCGACCATCCCATCCGCCTTTGTAGTCGTCATCCTGAAAGACCATATTTCCCCAGCGGTTGAAGATTTCAATGCGGGAATTGGGAAATCCTTCAATGCCTGGAATCCGGAAAAAGTCGTTGTAGGTATCATTGTTCGGTGAGAAAACGTTTGGAATCTCCGTGTCGCACGCAATTAGACTGATCATGAAGGAAGCATCACTGCCACATTGATCAACCGCCCATACTTCCATCGTCCCTTGCTGCACCGTGGATTGATAGTTTCCAAAAGGACCAATGAACGTCACGAGGCTGTCCAAAAACTGATCAACGGCCACCCACGCAGAGTCTTGCGGATTCTGATTCGAATCAAAATTGGAATACTGCCACGTATAGAAGGAATAAGAGCCTGTGCCACCTTCCAAGCCAAGACTCGCCTGGAGTCCAAGACAAACATCATCTTCGTCACCTGTAATGGGGGCGTAAACGGGGATTTCGACTTCCCATTCGACGACAGATTCAGTTTCGCATGGATCGGTCACCGTCAAAATGACGGTTGAGCTCGTGTTGAGATTGACCAACTCGGTTTGGCTGTCTCCGCCTGTGGACCAATTGTAATCAAATGGCCCTACGCCCGTGTTGATTCCCGCTTGTAAATACACGCTATCTCCTGCGCAAAGCGGGTCATTCAACTGGTCGATGTAGGTGTTCAATTCTGGAGGCTGTGTATACGCAACGGTGGCTTCGACTTCGTTGCCACAGACATCGGTCACCACGACATCTGCCGTTCCCGGATTGTTGGTCGTCACGACATTCACAGCGAGGGTGTCATTCGTCCCGGTACTCCATTGATAAGAATACGGGCCATACCCGCTAATGGGATTGACCTCCAGAACGGCCTCTCCTTGACAAATGCCTACAGGAGATTCAAAGTCAAGCGTCGTTTGTTCGAAATCTTGTATCACCAGGGTGGCCGATCGCAAGACGGAATCGCCGCACAGATTCGTGTACAGGTACTCGATGGTCACGGTTTCGGGGGCTTCGGCTTCTGCGTCAGCGTAGACAATCAATGGCAAATCATAAATGTATTGTCCCACCAACATGATCACTTCCGGATCGATGGTTTCGTAATCGACACCGTTCGTCGCTGTACCTGAAATGGTCACATTCAACGTGTCTTCTGTCGTTGCGCTTGGACGAATGATTTTGAATATGGCATTGTTGCAGGATTCCACCACTGTTGTGTCTCCTAGAAAGATCTGATTTCCAGAAACGGATGCGCTGGCCACCAGGTCAAATGCATTGGAGGAAAAGCTGCCTTCTTCTAAAACCACGATGGACTCCAAAGCGATGTCACTGCCGTCAGCAATGGCGAGCTTGATGTGATACGTTGCGCCGCATTGGACCGCGTATTCTGCTGTAAACGGTACCGTGTAGCCGTTGATGCAAACATCGGTTCCCCCTTGATTGTCTTCGTAGTAAACAGCGTTTGTGCCCGAGTTGACTGAAGAGATGGTGATGGGCAAAATGGGGTCGGTATCGGGGACACCGGCAATGTTGACCGCTCCATCGGGAAATCCAGCTGGACTATCGAACGGACCCGTAATCCCTGGTCCGCTCAAGAAAAAGGCGAAGACATCGTTGTATTGGGTATTGATCCACGTCTCGTACTCGTCTGATCCGAAGACGTAATTGAAACTAATTGAATCCCCGCCGGAGACAAAATCAAACTCCAAGACACATCCATCGTTTACTGAAGTTACGGTGAAGTTTTGGCCGATCATCGGTGGAACAGAATTGGCGATGTCCAGCAAGTCTGGGTCAGCGAAGGCTCCTCCGAGACAGTCGTCGCAGGTGTTGATGGAGCATTCGAGGTTTTCTGAAGCATCCGTGCTCAGAACCAATCCTGAAGCGATGGAAAAGGAATCTTCTCCTTGGGTTAAATAGCCCAATTGTGAGATCCCACCCGTGTACGTCACGTTGAACGCTTCAACACCATCACCAAGAAGCACGGTGTTGACATATTCTTCGGGCGTGAGTCCCTGTTCCACTTGAATCTGACCTTGTGCTGGAGTCCAAGCGAACAAAAGATACGCCAGTCCTAAAACCCAATGGCCTGAGGTTCTCTGTTGGCCCTTCTTCATCGAAAAAGGCTTCGAAAAACAGCCTCGGGGATTGAATGTGCGAATGGAGTGGTTCATGGATAGGATACAGAGCGTGGATACATTCAAACATACGCGGATTTTAAACGCAAGTTCGGACGATTGAATTGGACTGCTAACATTGGACCTTGGATTTCATCAATACCTTAGCCCCATGAAAACGCTCATTGCCCTGCAAGGGTTGCGCAAGACGTATACCATCGGAGCCCAGGTTGTCCACGCCTTGGATGGTTTGGACTTGCAGATTGATCGCAATGAATACGTGGCGCTTATGGGGCCCTCTGGAAGTGGGAAGTCCACTTTAATGAACATTTTGGGTTGTTTGGACTCTCCTACATCGGGCAATTACACCTTGAACCAGCAGGATGTCGCCCACCTCAATGAGGATCAACTGGCTGAAATCCGCAACCGTGAAATTGGATTTGTCTTCCAGACGTTCAATTTGTTGCCTCGATATACTGCGCTTGAAAATGTGGCATTGCCATTGATCTATGCGGGCCTCGGAAAAGAGAGTCGGGAGCAACGAGCGAAGGAAGTGCTGGAACAAGTCGGACTGTCGGATCGGATGAGCCACCGTCCCAATGAACTGAGTGGTGGACAGCGGCAACGGGTAGCCGTTGCACGAGCACTTGTAAACCGACCGTCCATTATCTTAGCGGATGAACCAACGGGCAATCTGGATACAGCCACATCCATGGAGATCATGGCACTGTTTCAAGAGATTCAAGAGGCTGGCAATACCGTGATCTTGGTCACACATGAAGAAGACATTGCGGCCTGTGCCAAGCGTGTGGTGCGATTGCGTGATGGTAAATTGGACTCAAACTAAGCTCGCCCCGTACCCGGAACATTGTTGATTTCTGGATAGCGTTGAAGCGAGGTTCTGCAGTTCCTGACGTTTCTTTGTGTTAGGCGACACGAGTCGTTTTAAATAAGATAGAATTCATGCAACGCGAACGCATTGTCAACTTGCGCGATGAAGCGCACATTGGAAAAGAATTGACCGTCTGCGGTTGGGTTCGAACATTTCGAAACAATCAATTCATAGCCCTGAATGATGGGTCATGTTTGGGTAATTTGCAGTTGGTCATTGATCGTGAGAGCATCCCGGAATCGACGCAAAAACGACTCACGACAGGGGCTTCGATTCGAGCGAAAGGGCGACTCGAAAAATCACAAGGTCAAGGCCAATTGACGGAATTGAAGGTGATGGAATTGGAGGTCCTAGGAGATGCGGATCCCGAGACGTATCCCATCCAGATGAAGCGTCATACGCTTGACTTTTTGCGCGAGAAGGCCCATTTGCGATTTAGGACAAGCACTTTTGGTGCCGTTTTCCGCGTGCGTCATGCATTGAACTTCGCGGTCCACAAGTTTTTTACAGATGGCGGTTTTTTCCAGATGCACACTCCCATCATAACCGGGAGTGATGCAGAAGGAGCGGGAGAGATGTTTCAGGTCACCACGTTGGATGTAAACGACCCGCCTCGCGATGAAGCTGGAGCGGTGGACTTCTCGGAGGACTTCTTCGGCAAGCCGTCAAATTTGACGGTGAGCGGGCAGCTCGAAGCTGAATTGGGCGCGATGGCCTTAGGCCAAGTGTACACCTTTGGTCCCACCTTCCGAGCAGAAAATTCGAATACATCCCGTCACCTCGCAGAATTTTGGATGATTGAGCCGGAAGTGGCTTTTGCTGATTTGTCAGACAACATGGCCTTGGCGGAAGCGTGTCTGAAAAGTGTGCTGAGCGATGTGTTGAGCCAGTGTGACGAGGACTTGATGTTCCTCGAAGAGCGAGAGGCTAACGCAGAGAAGGCGCTGCCGCAAGACCAGCGTCAAAGCCATCCGTTGCGTGCCCGATTGCAAGCCGTTGTGGACGCTCCATTCCAGCATGTCACCTACACAGAAGCCATCGATTTGTTGCGGAACTCCAAGCCGTTCAAAAAGAAGAAGTTTAAGTATCCTGTTGAATGGGGAATTGATCTTCAAAGTGAACACGAGCGTTGGCTCGTCGAGAAGCACTTCAATGGTCCTGTGATCATCACGGACTATCCCGCGGGGATCAAGGCCTTCTACATGCGCTCTAACGAGGATGGAAAAACCGTGGCGGCGATGGACGTTTTGGTTCCAGGCATTGGGGAGTTGATTGGAGGGAGCCAACGGGAAGAGCGTTTGGATCGCCTGAAGGAGAAATGCGCGGAATTTGATATTCCTGAGGAGCACGTTTGGTGGTATTTGGATACCAGGAAGTTTGGCTCGGCCGTGCACAGCGGTTTTGGCATGGGTTTTGAAAGGTTGGTGATGTACGTCACCGGCATGACCAACATCCGAGACGTCATACCGTTTCCGCGAACCCCACAAAACGCAGAGTTTTAAATCCAACACGCTCCATGCTCAGGCAATCCATTCAACAGAAACTGCTTCAAAAACTGTCTCCTCAACAGATTCAGTTGATGAAATTGTTGCAGCTTCCAACGATGGAGTTGGAGGTTCGGATCAAGGAAGAGCTGGAAGCCAATCCGGCGCTTGAAGAAGGAGCTGAGGAGGAGAATTGGGATGATCAAAACCAGGAAGAAGCGGAGAAGGGAGATGATTCAGACGCCATGTCTGAGTTTGATTTTCAAGACTACCTGGATGATGAAACGCCGGATTACCGTTTGACTATTCGGAATCAAGGAATGGACGAAGAGGATCGGTCGGTTCCTTATTCGGGGGGCGAGACATTTTTTGAGTTGCTTCAGAGTCAACTTGGTTTGCTGGATGTGGATGACAAAACACGTTGGATGGCGAAGCATGTGATTGGAAATTTGGATGATGCCGGGTATCTGCGGAGAGATTTGGATAGCATTGTAAACGACTTGGCTTTTACCGAGGGGGTCGTTGTTGAACGTTCTGTTATTGAAGCGGCTTTGAAAGTCGTGCAACGATTGGATCCTGCGGGAGTGGGTGCACGCGACCTTCGCGAGTGTCTGCAATTGCAGTTGAGAAGAAAGTTTGAATCAGCCACTGGACAAAAACATCAACTCGCTAGAAAATTGGCTCAGCGGATCGCTTTGGAAATTTTGGAAGAGCACTTTGACGCGTTTTCAAAAAAACATTTTGCTCGGATTCAAAAGGCGATGGACATAGACGAGGAAGCCTTAAAGGATGCCTTGGATGAAATCACTGCGCTGAACCCCAAACCAGGAAATTCAGGGAGCGATTCCAATCGGGGCGGTGCCGTGCACGTGGTTCCTGATTTTTTGTTGGCCGTCGAGGATGATGAACTGCGGCTGCAGCTGAACCAGCGCAACGCTCCTGAACTGCGCATCAGTCCGATGTACAAGGAAATGATGCAGACGTATGCTGCCGGTTCCAAGCCCAATGCGCAGCAAAAGGATGCCCTCGCATTTGTCAAGCAGAAAGTGGATTCTGCCAAGTGGTTTGTCGATGCGGTGCGGCAACGACAGCATACGCTGACCATCACCATGCAGGCTATTATTGACCATCAAAAAACGTATTTCTTCACAGGGGATGAGGTGGATTTGCGTCCGATGATTTTAAAAGACATTGCGGATGTCGTGGGAATGGACATCAGCACCATCTCACGTGTGGCTAACAGCAAATACATACAAACCCCCTACGGCACGTTCCTTTTGAAATCGTTTTTCAGTGAGAGCATGACGACGGAAACAGGAGAGGAGGTCAGTTCTCGCGAGGTTAAGAAAATCTTACAAGAAGCGATTGAGGCGGAAGACAAGCGCAAACCCTTGGCAGACGAAAAACTGGGCAAACTCCTCAATGACAAGGGGTACAATATCGCCCGCAGAACGGTCGCCAAATATCGAGAGCAACTGGGGGTTCCTGTGGCGCGCTTGAGAAAACAGCTCTAATGGAATCGTTGACCGCATTGAACAGGCCTTGGTGGGCACGCATCGTTTCGACAGTGCTGCACCCGCTGGTGATGCCCATGATAACCTTGGTGCTCTTGTTTGCTTTCGATCCTTACCTGAGGACGATGCCAGGTGTTTTTGTTTACCTACTTGTGGTTGTTGTGGTGAATACAGCGGCTCCGGCCATTTCTCTTTATGTCCTGTATCGAAAAGGGTTTTTGAGCGATTTGGAAATCGCCAAGCGCTCTGAACGGACGTTGCCCTTTCTCATCGTTTTGGCCTATTTCATCCTCACCTATGTCTTGCTGGTGACAGGAGAAACGCTCTACATTCCTTCTGTCTACCTTTCCACTTGGGTCGGATTGATTGCTTCCATCGCACTGGCACTTTTCGTTACAAAGCGATTTAAGATCAGCATGCACATGCTCGGCCAAGGCGGGGCTTTGGGCACTGTGATGGCCGTGCAAAATTTGCATTTTGAGTCCAATTTTGAGCTCAACGCCGTCTTGGTTCTGCTCGCTGGTGCCGTTGGATGGGCAAGGATCCGTTTGGGGGTGCACCGCCACGTGGAGGTTTATTCCGGTTATTTGCTCGGGTTCTCGGTGTGCTTCCTTATTGTCTTATTGGGTTGGGGAGGATAAGTGGCCTTCACTGATTAGCTCGTCTCGCCGAGTTTTTTTTGCCAATTCCATGCATCCTTTAAAGCCTCTTCGAGCGAAAGCTCGCACTCCCAGCCGATCAACTTTTTTGCTTTTTTCGCATCGGCATAGATGGCCGTTACGTCACCGGGCCTGCGGGGTCCAATGGCATGGGGAACTTGAATGTTGTTCGCGGTTTCAAATGCTTGGATCACTTGTAAAACAGTGCTGCCATTCCCCGTTCCCAAGTTGAGGGCCTCGCAAGCATGGTGCTGATCTTGCAACCAATTCAATGCTGCAACATGGGCTTTGGCTAGGTCAACCACATGGATGTAATCGCGCACGCAAGTCCCGTCAGCCGTCGGGTAGTCATTGCCAAAAACAGTCAAGGGATCCCTCAGGCCGGCCGTGGCTTGTGTTAAAAACGGAATCAAGTTATTGGGGTGTCCTAAGGGCAATTCACCGATCAAACCCGTGGGGTGCGCTCCAATGGGGTTGAAATAACGCAACAAGGTGACATTCAGCTCGGAATGGGCGAAATGCGCATCCGAAATGAGACGTTCGCAGGCCTGTTTGGTGTAACCATAAGGAGATTCAGCGGGAAGGAAAGGCGCGTGTTCATCAACGGGAATCTGCTCAGGCTGACCGTACACGGTGCAACTACTTGAAAAGACAAACGACCCCACACCATGTCGATGCATGACCGCGAGAAGCGCAGCCGTCGATCCAATGTTGTTGCGGAAATATTGAAGTGGCTCAGCTGTACTTTCTCCCACAGCCTTGAAAGCAGCAAAATGAATGACCCCAGCGATGTTCCCCTGTTGCAAACAGGATTCAAACACCCCATTGAGTGCTGTCTCATCGCAGCAATCCACTTCAAACAATTGAGGTCTGCGGTTGAGGATGCGCTCCAAGCCGTCCAAGACGCGAGGATGAGAATTGGAGAAGTTGTCGATGATTACAGGCTCATATCCGGCGTGGATCAATTCAACAACCGTATGCGATCCAATGTACCCCGCACCACCTGTGATAATAACTTGATTCAACTTCATGCAGTCAAAGTTAGTGATGGTCAAGATGGCCTCAGTGCGTGGTGAAACTTTTTGCACTCCATTCCGTAAGGAAGTATATGAAAAGCCCTCAGCGACTCGGCCATCTTGTGGAAGTCTTCCAAGGCAACCAACCTTTGGTAGAGGGCCTGGTGGTGCTTTTTCTCGAACATACACCCTTGTTGCTCGCCGAACTTTTGATGCTCATCCGTGAAAACAGGATCAATGAATTCCATGGTGTCGCATTTCGACTCAAGTCGAATTTGCGCGTTTTGGGTTTTCCTGAGATTCGCAATCAAGTGGATGCGATTGGTAGTGCGTTAAGAGGAGGTATGCCCTCAGCTGAGCTCGAGTCTGATCTGCAGACTCTTGAGACGTCGCTTCTCGAGGCTTGTCATCAATTGAGCGCAGCGCACTGACGCTTCCAAACTCATTTCATAAAGTGTAAATTTGTTCCATGGATAAACCATGGAAAGAGCAGGATGGTCGCGGTTTTACGAAGCGCCAATGGGATCTCGATGAGGCTGAACGACAACATGCTCAACTGACAAAAGGAGGCGTTCCAGTTGATGCAACAACCCCCTGTATTCACGGTGACGGCATTCATATGCTGAACGATGAGGAAAAGCGTCTTGCAACAATTGCTTTCTCAGAGCTGTTGACTTCGAATAAAAAACTG
This sequence comes from uncultured Flavobacteriales bacterium, assembly GCA_937881575.1. GTDB lineage: Bacteria > Bacteroidota > Bacteroidia > Flavobacteriales_D > Sanyastnellaceae > UA16. The sequence goes on from CALGEI010000044.1 coordinate 30,713, forward strand.
ACACGTTTTGTGCCTGCTTCTGGAGCTGCCTCTAGAATGTTTGCTCCACTGCGTGGAGACTTGTCCCCTGAAGTTGTTGAGACCTTGGCGGTCAATGGTCACCGTTTGCCGATGCTCAATACAGAGGCGCATGCTTCGCTCAATCCAATGGATCGCGCTCAGGCGATTGCGACAGAATTGTTAGCTCCCAACCCGGGCTGGTCGAAGTTGCCGAAAGGGCTCATTCCATTTCATCGGTATCCCAATGGGGATGTGCGCACGCCATTTGAAGAACATGCTGCGGAATGGCAGGATTTGGCGCCAGGTCAACGCATTCATTTTACGGTACCAGAACCGCATCTGAATAGCATTCGGATATTGCTCGAGAACAAGGGCTTTGATGCCATAGATTTTTCCATTCAATCATCAGAAACGGACACCCTGGCCTTGGACTTGGAGTCCAAGGAATTGGCGCGTGATGCACAGGGTCAGTTGTTGTTCCGCCCGGGGGGGCATGGAGCATTGTTGCACAATATGAATGCGATATCGGATGACTTTGTGTTCATTCGCAACATTGACAATGTCGTTCCCCAGCATCGGATGGCAGCTCGAAACGAGGCTCAGCGTTTGCTGGGGGGGGAAGCTTACCGCTTGACCCAGGAACGCAATGCCTTGGTCATGTCGCTCAGGCAAGAAGAGCTCGGATCCATGGAGCGCGCGATTGCCTGGTTGCGGGGATTTTCCAAGGATGAGCGTGTGCACTCGCGCGAACAGCTTTTGGATGCTTTGAATCGTCCTATTCGCGTGGCTGGAATGGTTCCAAATGAAGGCGATGCTGGAGGGGGACCATTTTGGATTCGTCTGAAGGGAGGCGCGGTGGTGCCAGCCATTGTGGAAGGAGCCGAGCTGAAGAGTGGGATGTTAGGAAAAGGCACGCATTTCAACCCGGTGGACATCTGTTGTAGTCTGACAGGTCAGGATGGATTGGCTTATGATTTGAATCAATTTGCCGCACATGAGTTGTTCTTCACGGCGGAGAAGGATTGGAATGGCCGGCCGATCAGAATTTTGGAAAGACCGGGACTCTGGAACGGTGCGATGGCCCATTGGCTCACTCGTTTCATCGAAGTTTCCGGTGACACCTTCGCACCGGTGAAGTCGGTATTAGATTTGATGGATATAAATCGTTGGAAATAAAAAAAGGGCCACCCTTTCGGGCGGCCCTTATCGCTTCAACTAAGAAGCTTTCCATTTAGTGCTTCATGATGGTTGTGTTGAACACGCGTTCCTCATTGATCACGCGAACAGCATACGCTCCAGCGTTCAAGAAGTAACGTGGGTTGATGTTCACCCGATCACCTGACTTTACGTTGGTGCGAACTTCACGGTGAATCACATTGCCCATCAAGTCCAACAAGACGACGATGGTCTGACCTTTCAAATCCTTCTCGAATTCAACTGTGAATTCGTTTGAGAATGGATTCGGGTAAGTCGAGAACGTAGAGGCCAATTCGGTTCCACGCATCGTGGGCTGGTTGCCATATGAATCGTTCCGGTCCGCATGAACGGCATCGATTTCGTTGATGTGCTTGAGGCCAATCGCTGTCGAAATGGTGCCGTCTAGCTTCCATCCGTTCAGGTGCAAGTCTGTTCCTGGCTCAGCAGTGTAACGGCCTTCGAGGATCAAGTCTACATTGGAAGCAACTAACTTCAAGTTGTAGCGCATTCCATTTTCGACTTTCGCATTCAATTTTGCAATGGCAGGACCAGAGAAACCGTCTTTGACGACCACTGTAGTTTTGCCTAGCAACTCGCCTCGGCTATCTTCTATGTAAAAATGCAATTGACCATCACCAGATGTTTGCTTGATCATTGCATAGATTTTGCTTGTTTCACCTTCTGTGCAGGCTGAAAAGGATTGCGTCACAACGTCGTTGCTGTTCAATAAAAGAACCTGTGAACCCGACTGAGTCTTCGTCACACAGTCGTGTGGCAAGTTGTCAAAAGGACCAGCTGTTGCGCTGAATGATGCTGTTTGGGCGAAAGCGGCACCTGCTCCGAAGAACAACGTTGCGGCTGCAAGGGTAAAAAACTGCTTGAGTTTCATGAGAGAGGAATTAAAGTTTCGAATTGATTTTCAAACTTCATTTACTCCCTTGGCTGTCAAAAGGTTACGTTTTGCTTCGCGCTACACACCTAACAATCTGATTGTAAGCGTTTTGCGATAAAAAATCAAGGCGGAGTTTTCCGGCTTAATTGAGCTGAATGACCTGTGTTGGAGTCAAATGATCTTCCTTTCGATCATTGGAACAGACGATGATGGTGGTCTGATTGGCAATGGTTTGCAAGCAGGATTGATACCAATCGATTCCTTTTTTATCGAGATTAACACAGGGTTCGTCCAGCACCACCAGTGCGCTTTCAGTTGCCAGGGCTAGCACAAGCTTCACCCGCTGCTGCATGCCGGAGCTGAGAGTGGAGTAGGGGGATTGCAAGTGGTTTGAAAGACCGCAGTCTCCAATCCAATCGAGAGGATCCAATCCAGGCCACCAACTTCTGAATGCCGCATGAAAGGCGAGCAGCTCTTCGATGGTTAGAAGCGGGTGCAGCGAACTGGCTGGCCCCATCAACATGGTTTGAAGCGTGATATCGTCCAGGTGCGATGTCGCTTTCGCAGCGAGTGTTTGCGTTTGGTACCACTTGATCTCTCCCGAGGTACAAGTCAAATGTCCCGCAAGGATTTGTCCTAAAGTGGACTTTCCGCTGCCATTGGTTCCTTCAATAACGACATGTTCACCTCCGGCAATGTGGGCGTTTAAGCCGCTCAGCACTTCGAGCTTTCCAAAGCGATGCTGTACACTGTTGAGTGAAATGGAACACGGAATGGCGGGATTCAATTCCATGGTATTTTGTTCAAAATGGTCCGCGGATGATTCCTTTGTCTGAAGCGTTGATGAAATCGAGGATGATGCTTTTGTCCAATGTAACCGGCAGCTCAGTTTCTGCAGCGCGCAGGGCTTGAGATAAGTTGCCGTTTTGAACGTACAACATCCGGTAGATGTCTTCAATGTTCAGAATGCGTTCATTGTTGTATCCTCTGCGGCGGAGTCCTATGCTATTGACACCAATGTAAGAGAGGGGTTCACGAGCAGCCTTGATGTACGGGGGAATGTTCTTGCGGACAAGTGACCCTCCAGCGACAAACGCGTGCATTCCGATGGTAATGAATTGCTGGACGCCAACCATTCCTTCTAGAATGGCCCAATCTTCAATCGTTACGTGTCCTGCGATGTTGCCAGAATTAGCAATAATGACATGGTCACCTACAAGCACATCATGTGCAAGGTGGGTATAGGCCATGAGCAAACAATCGTTTCCGACGGCTGTTCGCATGCGATCCGTTGTTCCGCGGTTAATGGTGACGCACTCCCGAATGACCGTCCGGTCTCCAACTTCCGCCGTAGAGGCTTCTCCGGCGTACTTGAGATCTTGGGGGATGGCTCCAATGACAGCGCCAGGAAAAATTTTGCAATCCTGACCAATGCGTGAACCATTCATGATGGTGGCATGCGGACCAATCCAAGTCCCAGCACCAATGTGAACATCGTCCTCAATGAATGCAAACGGTTCAATGATTGCGCTTTCTGCGACGCTCGCCTTTGGACTGACGAAAGCTTGGGGTGAAATGTGACTCACGTTTGCGTTGGATTCAATAAATACAGCTCAACTTTCCTTGACAATTTGGGCGAGCATTTCGGCTTCTGAGACCAATTCCCCTCGGACATAACCTCGTCCTTTCATGTTGACCAGTCCACGACGAATCGGTGAAATTAGTTCCAGATGAAAAACCAAAGTGTCTCCCGGTAGGACCTTCTTCTTGAATTTGACATTGTCAATTTTCATAAAGTAAGTGGTGTAGTTCTCGGGATCAGGAACCGTGTTGAGGGCGAATATACCTCCCACTTGCGCCATGGCTTCTACCTGCAAAACACCGGGCATAACCGGGTTTCCAGGAAAGTGCCCTTGAAAATAGGGCTCATTGAAGGTCACGTTCTTGGTTCCGATGATGCTGTCCTCATTGATTTCGAGCACGCGATCAACTAAAAGGAAGGGATAACGATGCGGTAGCATCGCACTGATTTGGTTGATGTCAAGGACGGATGGGCGATCAGTGCTCAGGTTGGGAGCTTTCTTTTCTTCTATCATCATCTTCTTGAGAATTTTTGCAAAGGAGGTGTTGCCAGCGTGGCCGGGTCTTGCTGCGAGAATATGAGCTTGTAGAAAGCACCCCATGAGAGCGAGATCCCCCATGATGTCCAACAGTTTGTGACGAGCGGGTTCGTTTTGGAATCGCAATGGAGACGTGTTCAAAACGCCCGGCACATCCCCTCGAATTTGAAGATCGTCTTTCCCCAGCAGTTGAGCGATTTCATGCAGTTCTTCATCGGTGTAGATCCGTTCGATGAGCACCACAGCGTTGTTCAGGTCTCCGCCCTTGATCAGTCCAGCATTGGCCAGTTGTTTGACCTCACGCAGAAACACAAATGTTCGTGATCGCGCGATTTCTTCTCTGAATTCGGAAATCTTGCACATGCTGGCATGCTGGGTGCCAAGGATAGGGCTCCGGTAATCCACCATCACGGTGATTCGGAATTCGTCTTGCGGCTCCGGAACAGCAAGCATCTCCACTTCTTTTTCTTTGTCCTCGTACCAAACATTCGAGGTCAACTTGAAATACTTTCGGTCTGCGTCTTGGTCCTCGTATCCCGCGGCCTCCAGTGCTTCAACGAACACGATGGCACTTCCGTCCATAATGGGAATCTCCGGACCGGTCAATTCAATCAAAGCGTTATCCACCTCACAACCATACAACGCCGCTAGAATGTGTTCGGTCGTGTGGACCTGAGCACCATTTTGCTCAAGAGTCGTGCCTCTTTGGGTGCTGATGACATGGTCGACATCAGCGTCAATGATTGGGGCGTCCGGAAGATCCGAACGCTGGAATTTGTAGCCGTGATTTGCTTCAGCAGGATGGACGGTCATGGTCGTTTTTTGACCGGTATGAAGTCCAATTCCAGAGAAAGAAACCAATTGACAAATGGTTCGCTGCTTTTTTGTCATGCAATAGGGCGCGTGTTTCGCTGATTTTTTTCGAGCTGTTCTAGCCGATTCATGAGACGATGCCGTGACAGGTTGCGCAGGGCAATTTGTTGCTTTTGATAATCTTTGATCGGGGTCGCAGGCGTTCCCTGCCAAATGCTATTGGGCTCTTTGATGCTGGTAGTGACTCCCGATTGAGCGGCAATCTTGACGCCATCGGCAATCTTGAGGTGACCGGCGAACCCCACCTGTCCCCCGATCATGCACCCGCTGCCAATTGACGTTGAGCCCGCAATCCCTGTTTGCGCGGCGATCACGGTGTGAGCTCCAATGGTGCAATTGTGCGCGACCTGGATTTGATTGTCAAGCTTGACGCCTTCGCCTACAATTGTTGAACCCAATGTGGCTCGATCTATCGTTGTGGCGGCCCCGATTTCACAGTTATCCTGCAGGATAACATTGCCTGTTTGGGGCACCTTTGTATATCCATCACCGGCTTGTGGTGCAAAGCCAAAGCCATCCGAACCAATAATGGCTCCCGCTTGCAGGATGCAGTTTTTTCCAATAATGCAATTGGCTAGAACCCTCACTCCGCTGTGCAACGTGCTATTTTCTCCAATTTTCACATGCCTTCCTACGGTGACATGCGCATGGATTTCACATCCAGCACCGACCACAGCACCGTCCTCAATCACGACGAGCGGTCCGATGTGAACATCCTCATGGACTTCGGCATTCGCACTGATCACAGCTGCGGGATGCACCGTTCGAGGCAACGCCATGGAGGCGGAGGCCACTTCAAGAAGCTTCGCAAATGCGGCGTAAGAATCCTCCACCCGAATCAATACCAACGAAGAAGGAAGCGCTTGCGTCGGTTGAAACGCAGTTGGAACAATCGCCACGGATGCTCCGGTGGTGTAGAGATAGCCCTCGTAGTCAGGATTGGACAAGAATGTCAACGAACCAGTCGAAGCATTTTCAATTTTAGCCAATGCATTCACCACGACTTGTGAATTCCCTTCGACCACTCCTTTCAACATGTGGGCCAATTCCCCTGCGGTATGCTGCATCGTACAAAGCTAAGGGAGTCGATGCAATTGGTGAGCACTTATTGGAACACTTGTTTCCAAATGCTTGTGAATTGAATCAAGCTTAAAGGTCGGTCCCAAGTAGCACGTCCAATCCCCTCTAACATGACATCCAGGACAATGCCATCGCGATTCTTTTTGTCCTTCAGTACAGCGGTCCATAAATCGGAAGGATTCAACGTGACCAACCAGTCCGATTGATTGTCGTTCGGAATGGCTTCGAGCCATGCTCGAATCTTCTGGCCGACTTGTGAAAATGAATCGGATTGTTCAGGGTAAACGGAAGCACTCCATGCGATGGACCAAATCATACCCCAACCGACGGCCATGCCATGACCAAGGGTTATGCCATCTTCTTTTGCTTTCCATTCTAAGGCATGAGCCAATGTATGTCCGAAATTCAGTGCTTTCCGCTCTGACTTGTCCATGAAGTCCGAGGCAACAATTTCTTTCTTGATGAGTGCAGCTCTCTGAATCCAAGGTTCTATGGCGCCCGTTTTGTGGATGTCAAGGTCACGGATCTCGGTCCACAAAGCGGAATCAGCAATGAGGCTATGTTTCACCAACTCCATCCATCCATTCGTCCGCTCCAGTGCGTCCAACGAAGCAATAAACCGGGTGTCGACATAAGTTAAATCGGGCAATTGAAAAAGTCCAATTTGATTTTTGAAATGACCAAAGTTGATTCCATTTTTCCCGCCAATGGAAGCGTCGATCATACCAACGATTGTCGTGGGTACGATGATAAAAGGCAGGCCTCTTTTGTACGTGGATGCGACGAATCCACCAAGATCTGAAATTGTGCCACCTCCGACGATGACCAGTACATGTCCTCGATCGGTCTTCTCGTTATCCAGCCAGGTCCAAATTTGTTGAGCGACCTCGAGTGACTTGCTTTTTTCTCCAGCGGGAATAAAGCACTTGGGACTTTCATCCCAAATGGAAGCAAGGGGATTGTAGATCGGTTCGTGGCGGAAGCGTTCATCGGCTAAAATCCGGATGCCAGCACCCGAAAGATGTTGATTCCAGAGAGTCTCTCGGTTGGCAGCTTGTTCGGGAGTGTGGAAGTGGATGGTGTGATTCACAGGTCGGATATTTGAAGGCTTATCCATAGTCGATGCGTTTGGTTGGTGCCAGTGCAATGCTACTCCATGTTTTGAAACAAAAAAAGCCAGCGTGAGCTGGCTTTTCGTGGTACTACCGGGATTCGAACCTGGGACACGCGGATTTTCAATCCGCTGCTCTACCAACTGAGCTATAGT
>CALGEI010000045.1 GCA_937881575.1 uncultured Flavobacteriales bacterium
AGCCCAGCTCAAATCTGAGTTTGTCATTGGAAGAATGGACGGGGTATTTGGAATCAGCTTGGAGGGGAGCACACGGCACCTTCGGCTTACAATTTGAAGGACTCACCGTTGCAACTTCAGGCTGGGAGTTTTTGCTACCTGACCACTACAGACTGCGGTGGTCTGTGCTAGGGGAGAGAAGTATCGGAGCACACCAATTCGGCGTACGCGCTGATCTGGTCAACACAGCACAACAGGGCCATGAGGAACCCCTTTACAACTCCTCAGGCTTGGCAGTCGGTACGGATCAACGTGCCGACCCGCTGCAACGACTGATTCCAGGAGGCATGGCTTCTTGGTTGGTGAATTTTGAACCGATTTCGAGAGACTGGACGGGAACAGCCTCGGTCTCAGCTTACAGCCGTGCACCGAGCAATTATGAGATGGGAGCCAATGGAATTCACCACGGTACCTTTCGATTCGAGCAAGGCAATCCGCTCTTGCGATCTGAAAAATCCATCGAAGCTCGTTTTCAAGGACATTCAAAGGGGAATTCAGCCAAATTGGGATGGCGCGTTCAAGCCTTTTCTGCCTTGCATTGGGATTTCATCGCCCTCGGCCCAAGTGCCACGTTCGCTCCCATTTCACATGCCGGCCAAGTTTACACGTTCACAGCCGTGAACGCTTTCCGAACCGGATTGGAAGCTTCTGTAAGCACCTCGCAGGGGCCATGGTCCGCATCTGCGGACGGTTCAATCCTAGGACAATGGGACACGGCTACTGGACTCGGGCTTCCTTTCACGACACCCGCTCAAGTTTACTCCACCATTGGACGAAATCTAGGGAGGAACCATCAATTGAAAGTCGCATGTCGCGCCATTGCTGATGCCAAACTAACGGCGCGCAATGAATCATCTACAGAAGGTGCTCTTCTGTGGGAATTGGCCTGGAGCTTAAAGCGGAAAGCCGGCACGTGGTCCCTGAATATCCACAACCTATCCAACACTGCTTGGCTCGATCATACGAGCGCTTATCGCGCACTCGGTCTGGTCGCGCAGGGGCGTTGGATGCAAATTAGCTTCGTCTCCTCGATGAAGCAACCGAAAAAAAAAATTGAACAAACAAACAAATAAATCAACATTATGATTTTTACGATTCCAAACCCAACCATCGCCTTGGCCTGTGGCGCCATTTTATTTTCTGCTTGCGGTAAAACAGATACAGAACTGCCATCGGTATGCAGCGAAACAGGAAATGAACTGAGTGTCCTTGCTGGTGAAATCGAAGCGCTTGCGGGAAGTTCCATTCAAATCACAGATCTCTTCTGCGATAATGAAGCCCTGAGCGAAGTCCGATGGGACATTCACAACGCAGCGGACCATGCACACGAAGAGGGCGAATCGGACGAAGGGTTTGTCTTGCATAGTGGGACCGAATGGGAAGTTCTTGAAGTCAATTCCATCTCAGGAACAAGCAGCACCAACTCCATCACCCTTGATATCCCTCTCGATACACGCGGCGTTTGGGACGTGGTCGTCTCGTTGGTGGATGAAGCCGGAAATGCGGCGGCCGACCTTGTCACCCAATTGCACATCGAAAATGAGCACATCCCTGAATTCACGCTGAATACCGTGAATGGTATTGACCCCGCCACTTGGTCTGGAGAGCCCCTGTGGAGCGCAGGATCTGTTGTGACCATCGCTGGAAAAGTAGCGGATTCTGATGGCGTTTCAGAAGCTCACATCACTTTGGTGCGCGAATCCGATGAGACCACCATTTGGGAATTCAATCTCGCGCCCAATAATGCCACAGAACGAACATTCACATCCGATATCGAGATAGCTTTAGATGCTGAAATTGGAGAATATCATTTTGAAATGACGGCAACTGACGCAAACCAAAACTCCATGGAAACTGGGTTTCATGTTGAAATTGAGTAAATAATATCAGCCCATATTCATTCCTCATCTATCGAGAAAATCACCCCAGCTTAGAGCCATTCCAATCAACCCCGTTTCCCCTCCGGTTCTGAT
>CALGEI010000046.1 GCA_937881575.1 uncultured Flavobacteriales bacterium
CCGTTTGCGGGTTCAACGCCGGATCCTCCATACGACGGTATGACTCAATCACGCCTGTACCTTCCTCTTCGCCCTTCTTCAAACTGTAGTCTGAAGCAAAGAATCGGTCAATGCGCATCCAATGCATGTCCCGGTGACGACGGACTTCGTCTTTTCCGACAACGGGAACGTTGTTTTCAATGTGGCAGGCTGTGACGCAACCACTGCAACCTGTGCATGTGGTCAAATCAATGGTCATCCCCCAACGATGTCCCACATCTTCTACGGCGTGCTCATGCCACAAGTCAAATGCTGCCGTTGGCTTGCTGTCTTGCGCATCGATTGCCCCGTCCTCGTTGACATCCTCATGGACGCCCAATGTGATCAACTTGTTCCAAGACGCATAGCCCTTTTTGGAATCGCGCTCAGAGAAATAGCTCGTAAAGTCTGTTTCTTTCACGATGCTCTCACGCCCCATAAACGTATTCTGAATTTGGGTGCAAGCCAAGGGGTAAGTCCCTCCTGTCGCCTCAACACTTACATCGTATTGCGCGTAGTCCACATGCGTTCCGTTGGACTGAGCCCAACCGAAGGCATTCGCACCCACAGGAATTAAGTTTCCTTCCGCATCCGTATCAAACGAACCGCTTTCTCCAGATTGGAACGCTGCTTTACCAATGTTCTCACCGTTCGCTCCGCGTCCATAACCCAATGCAATCCCAATCGTACCAGGCGCTTGTCCCGGTGTTGGGAACACAGGCAACTCCATCGAAGTGTCACCGACAGAAACTTTTACCAAGCTGGCGGGGGCTTCTTGTCCAATGAATCCATTCAGACCCATCGCGTCCACATCGGAGTGCGACATGGTGACGTAGTTGTCCCAAGTCACTTTCGTAATCGGATCGGGCGTCTCTTGCAAAATAGGGTTGGCCGCATGCTGCCCCACTCCCATCGTCGTCTTTTGGTACAACGCCAATTCAAACGTTCCACCCGTGCGACCATTCAATGTCTTCAATTCAGCCAACAAATCTCCGCCGATATAAGCGGGTACAGCCGGCACGTCATCACCGAGCGTCATGTGCCCGTTGTGAACGGCTTCATTCCAAGCGCGGTCAGTGTACATGGCTTCAGCCGAATAGCTGCCATTGTAAGTGGAACGGATGTAGGCGTACCAGTCCATTCCTGCGTCGCCGTTGCTCCAAGTCAAGAAGCTTTGTCCAGCAGGACGGGTATCAAACAACGGCGCAATGGTTGGTTGAACCAATTCAATGCGGTTGTTTTCAATCTGCAAATCTCCCCAAGACTCCAACCAGTGGTGATTGGGTGCAATCATTCCGCAGCGGCTTGCTGTTTCATCTGCTACCATCGACGTGCTCACGCTTGTATCAACCTTGGTCAATCCTGCAATGAACGCATCTGCATTCGCTGCGTCATACGCTGGGTTGCAATCACTCACGATCAAGGTGCTGACTTGGCCCGAGTTCATGTCAGCGACCAATTGTTCGAATGCCTCCTGGTTGCCTTGGAATAGGCTCTTCTCATTGTCGAATCGAACCGTAGTTCCTATCGAACCAAGAGCCGCGTTGATGGCATTGACCACCCGTTGAGTCGGCAAATCATTCGCCCCCGCTAAGACCATTGCTTTCGCTCCGGACTTCTTCAAATCAGCCGCTGCTTTGGCAATGGCCGCATTGGTCACATCGGACAATCCGTTGGATGCTGTCTTTCCTGAAATAGCCGCCAATAAAGCCGCGGCCACCTTGCCTTGCTCAGAAGGCTTCACCATGGTGCGATAGTCCGAATTCGAACCGGTCAAACTCATGTTGGTTTCGAATGCATGCAATCGCGACATCCAACCGTTCTCCGGTCGACGCGTCTTGGCCCATCGCTCCCCATAGAAGATGGAGTCGCCAAAAGTCCCGAGGAAGTCTGCCCCAATGGTCACAACCGTCTCAGCCATATCGAATTGGTATGACGGGAAGCTGTGCATTCCGAAATCCAACTTCGCTGCAGCTCTGAAAGCGCCATAATCCACGGCGTCATATGCAATATGCTCTACACCGGAGTTGGTTTTCAACGTCTCAATTGAACGCAGGAGCGTTGGGCTCATGACGGTATTGGTCAACAGCACCTTTCGGCCTTCTCCAGCCAAGCCTTGTTTTACCGCTGCATCAATTTGGTCCCAAGTGGACGCTTCACCGCCACGGGTTGGGCCAGCCAGTCGCGCACTGTCATATAGCGACATCACAGAAGCATTGACTCGAGCGTTCACCCGACCAACACCGGTCGAGCCATTGGACTTAACAAAAATGGGGCGGCCTTCTCGAGTCTTGACCAAGACGTTCATGAAGTCTTGACCATCATAATACGTGCTCGCATAATGATTTGCAACTCCCGGGGTTACGTCTCCAGGCTTGTTGGTGTATGGAATACTCTTAACCACAGGAGTTTCACAGGCCGCCAGCGTAGCCGCTGTCAGACTGAATCCCATGAACTTCAAAAAGTCTCGACGCCCCGTATGGGTAGATTCCAAGCGATCGTCGCTCAAAAATTCATCGACCGATTTCGATTCCGGGAACTCTTGTTCCTGAATGGTTTTGAATGCTTCCGTCTCGTGGAGTTCGTCCAGTCCGGACCAATAACGCTTTGTATTTGCCATGAGGCTGCGATAAGGGGTTCGCGATTGCTCGTCTTAGTAATGACACTTGGCGCATTCCCAGCCACCAAGCTCTTTAACAGTGATTTTGTCGTCTTCCAGGTATTTCCTGAGTTCTTCATTTCCGCTCAGGTTGTCCTTGAGTCGATGATGAATTTCTTCGTAGTAGCCGCTGCTGGCCAAATCAATCTCAGCCTTGTTATGGCATTCAATGCACCAACCCATGGTCAGTGTCGGCTTGGAAAGCTCAATCAAACCTGGGTACTTGTCTACCAACTGGTTGATGTCGTCCACCTTGGCTACGCGGCCCACCGTATAAGTTTCCACATCACCATGACAATTCTGACACTGCAACCCACCTACCACAACGTGCTGTTGGTGGCTGAAGAAAACATGGTCAGGAAGGTTGTGCACTTTGTTCCATCGAATCGGCTCGCCTTCGTAAGAATCCTGCGGAGAGATGAAGCCATTTTTTCCCTCACCATTCACATACGTTCCTGACTCAGAATCAAAACCAATGGCGTCGTAAATCTTTGCGATTTCTGTCTCGCCATAACGACGTCCCTTTTTTACTGCCTTGTGGCAATTCATACAAACATTCGTCGATGGAATGCCCGCATGTTTCGACTCATAGGCACTGTGGTGACAGTATTTACAATCCACTTCGTTTTCACAGACGTGCACGCTGTGTATGAACTGGATGGGTTGGTTGGGCTTGTATCCTTCGACAACCCCTACGCGCATGAGCCCTTGGTAACCCAGGACAGCTCCATACGCGACGAAAAACAAACCAACCAACGTCACCGCCAATCGATTATTCCAAGCCCAATTGCGGACCCGATTCTCGTATGGCAATTCTTCCAATTCGTCCTCTCCTGCATTTTGATTGACCGCATTGGTCAATGATCGATTCACACCTGCTGCTGAAAGCGCAATGATTAAAAACAGCACCAGCAGAATCAAAAACCAAACTCCGCTATTATTGGATTCTTCAACAGTTTCAATCTCATCCACCGTGATACAATCAGACCCCGAATCCGTTGACGCAACAGCATCCGGTGGGTTCTGCACATAGGCCATAATGTTTTTGATGTCCTCTGGGGAAACCGCCTGGGCTGTCATCCAACCATATGTTGGAACGTAACGCGCCACGATGGATTTGATGTAAGCATCTCCAGATTCAGCAGCTCCCTGCGGATTTTGAATCCAGTCCACCAACAATTCTTCGCTGGCACCCCAACGGTCAGCGATGCCCGCCAAACCTGGCGCAGCCAAAACCTCATTGGTCACCTTGTGGCAAGATGCACAATTGGCATTGAAGAGGGCTTGCCCTGCTTCGATGTCACCTTCGTCCCATATGCCTGCTGTCGCTGCCCCTGCTGATAGCAAAAGACAAGCTGCAAGCATGTTTCGTGTAGCCCTAATTACCGTATACGCTCCCATGGATGTCGCTTTTCGCATTACGATGAAAAATCGCTCATTTCGCGCGCAAAATTAAGCATTGAAGGTCACAAAAATTCAGGATAATTCGAGTCAATCTGTTTTCGTTGTCTAATTCATAATCATTCTACATAAGGAACACGCTTGAAGGGGCCATAATTGCCGGGTGACAAAATTCTTAACATCAATTCTCGTTGAAACCTCAACCCTTCGGCTCTCATCGTTAATTTCGCTTTATTCTGATCCATACCATGAAACGCTCCATCCGCCACTCCAAGATTGCAATCCAGGATAGTTTGACAATTGTTGTGTTTTTATGCAGTGTTCACGTGGCGTCCGCCCAAGAAGGCGCATCCTGGTGGAAATCGTTGTTTCAAGATAAAACCAGCACCGTTGACATCGCTGTTGCAGACTCATCAAGCACTACCCGACCGACACAGCCGGTTGTAGAGAGCACATTCGAAGTTCAAGCTGCTGAGGAATCAAAGCAGAACATGACCGCTGACGCCGCTCTCCCCGCATTGCGCATACAAGGTGCTGGAAGCTACGAAATGCAGCGTGCTGAAGGCATCACTGCCCTAGATTCAGCTTGGAGGACTGAAACACATCCTGTACAAGGCTATCGGGTTCAGCTGTATATGGGCTCATTGCAAGATGCTCGACGCATCCGTTCGCAGCTGCGACAACAAACTGACTTGCCGATATATTTGACCTCTCTCGCACCAAGCTATCGAGTTTGTTTAGGCGACTTCCATAACAAATGGGCCGCAGAAAAAGAGCGCAAACAATGGAGTGACCTGTTTCCCATGGCACTCGCGATTCCAATGGAAATTTCAATCTCCACCGTCTCTTCTCAGTAAGAATTAGAATTCCAGATTTCGTTCAGCCTTTGAGCGGCTCAACGATCAATCATCCAACGTCTGCTTGACTTCCACTTCTTCAAACGCTTCGATGACATCTCCCACTTTGATGTCATTGTAACGCTCGACGTTCAGACCACATTCAAACCCTCTTGCGACTTCCTTCACGTCGTCCTTGAATCGTTTCAATGAGCCCAATGTGCCCGTGTATGCCACGACGCCCTGTCGTACCAAACGAATCTTGTTGTTTCGCTTGATCAGTCCTTCTGTCACAAAGCAACCAGCAATGGTACCCACTTTCGAAATCTTGAACGTTTCTCGAATCTCGGCAGAACCCACAATTTTTTCTTCGATACGAGCAGAAAGCAAGCCCTCCATGGCATCTTTCATTTCCTCTATCGCCTTGTAGATAATCGAGTACAGCTTGATTTGCACCTCTTCCCTTTCTGCCAATTTTCGTGCTGCACCACTTGGTCGGACTTGGAAACCGATGATGATCGCAGAAGAAGCAGATGCCAATAGAATGTCGGATTCCGACACCTGACCTACCGCCTTGTGAATAATGTTGACCTGAACTTTCTCTGTCGAAAGCTTCTCCAAAGAATCACTCAATGCTTCAATCGAACCGTCAACGTCACCTTTGACAATCAGGTTCAATTCCTTGAACTCTCCAACGGCAATTCGTCTTCCCAGCTCTTCCAACGTCACAGAACGCTGTGAACGCACTCCTTGCTCGCGCTGGAGTTGTTGTCTTTTCGTCGCAATGTTCCGAGACTCTCTTTCATCATCGAAAACGTGAAATTTGTCTCCCGCACTCGGCGCTCCATCAAATCCCAAAATGGATACTGGAACAGACGGACCCGCTTCCTCAACCCGAGAGCCACGTTCATTGAACATCGCTTTGACCTTACCGGAATACTGCCCTGCCAAGATGGGGTCACCGATACGCAATGTGCCGCCTTCAACCAATAAATTGGTCACATACCCGCGGCCCTTATCCAAAGAACTCTCGATAACCGTTCCCAGTGCACGCTTGTTCGGATTGGCCTTCAGGTCGAGCATTTCAGCTTCTAGAAGCACTTTTTCCAAAAGCTGCTCGATGTTCTCTCCCATTTTGGCAGAAATCTCCTGGCTCTGGAATTTACCACCCCACTCTTCCACAACGACGTTCAATTCAGACAATTCTTGTCGAATGCGGTCAGGATTTGCTTCAGGACGATCCATCTTATTCAAGGCAATGACCATCGGAATGCCGGCTGCTTGCGCATGGTTGATGGCTTCCTTTGTTTGAGGCATGACCGAGTCATCTGCAGCAACCACAATAATAGCGATGTCCGTTACCTGAGCACCCCTTGCACGCATCGCAGTAAATGCTTCGTGTCCCGGAGTATCCAAGAATGTCATATTCCCTCCTTTCGGCAATGTCACGTTGTATGCACCAATGTGCTGGGTAATCCCTCCAGCCTCACCAGCAATAACGTTTGCACTTCGAATGAAATCGAGTAAGGACGTCTTTCCATGGTCAACGTGACCCATCACCGTTACAATCGGAGGACGATCAACCAAGTCCTCTTCACTATCGGTCTCAATTTCAATGGCCTCTTGAACCTCAGCACTTACGAAGTCTGCCTCGAATCCAAACTCTTCTGCGATAATCGTGATGGTTTCCGAATCCAACCGTTGGTTGATCGAAACCATGATTCCAAGCGTCATGCAAGCTGAGATCACCTCATTCACATTCACATCCATCATGCTGGCCAATTCAGCTACGGTAACGAATTCCGTCAATTGTAGCGTACTTGCCGCTTCCTTTTGACGAGCCATTTCCTGCTCTTGACGTTCCTGAACAGCACTTCGCTTTGCGCGACGCAACTTCGCTGAATTGGACTTTCGTCCACCGCTCAATCGAGCGAGCGTGTCCTTAATTTCCTTTTGAATGTCGGCCTGGCTGACCTCACGTTTCGGCTCGTTTTTCTTGCCTCTCGCTCTGTTATCAGCAGGTCGCGCAGCAGTACCCGTCGTGCGAGCTGTCTTCTCAACGTCCACCTTCGTGATCCGCTTCCGCTTTCGCTTGTTATCGTCGGTTTTAGATGACGTTCGTTTCTTTTCTACCGGCAAGACAATCTTACCCACCACCGTTGGTCCGGTCAGCTTTTCAACCCGCGTGACCATCTTCTCCACGACTCGCGGAGCATCGGCAGCTTGTTTCTTGGCTTCCTTTTCTGTCTTCTCTGCTGCAACTCGATCCAACTTGGCCTTCGCCATTGCCGCCCCCTCCTTCTTCGATATTTCGGCTGACTTCTTCGCGATTAATGCGCGCTCTTCCTCCTTTTCTGCCTTTGTTTTTGGTTTCCGCTTGTTGGACATCGCGTCCAAATCTAGCTTGCCCAAAATCTTGACAGGACTGTCTGCAGTGACCTCCTCTTTTTTCTCCTCTTTCACCTCTGCAGCTTCAACACCCTCATCTTCAACAGACGCCACTTCAATTGGAGCGGCTTCAACTGAAGCTACCTCCAACGGAGTCGCCTCTACAGGGTCTTTTTGCACTGAATCGGACGCAACCTCCTCTGCTTTCGCCGCTTCTACCGGCGAATCCTCCTTCACGGTTTCCGCAATGGCCACCAGCTCCTCTGGTTCAGCTTCCGCAGCAGGCGAAACCTCTGGTTTCACACGTTCTACTACGGGTTGTTGTTGACTTTTCTGAAAAACAGAAAGATCAATCTCTACTTCAACCTCTTCAACGGGTGCAGAACGTCTTCTCGCAGAAGCGAGCGTGACGCTTTCACGTTCAACAACGGTGCGGGAAGATGAGCTTACGGCTTTTTCCTTTGCTTCCTTTTCGTCTTGAAAGTTGGCCCGAACGAGTGCATACGCTGAAGCCTCAATTTTGGTATTGGGCTTGGCGTCGACTTCGATGCCCTTGCTTGCCAAAAAATCAGCAATGGTCTGTACCCCAAGATTGAATTCTCGAGCTATGAGGTTAAGTCGTACGGGTTTGTTAGCGTCGGCCATTAGCGATTTGAAGGGCTAAAATATGGGAATGATATGCGAAAGGTAAGATTCAAGTGGTGCCTCAGGACAATTCGTCCTTGAGGATTTTCAATACTTCCCTAATCGTTTCTAACTCGAGGTCGGTCCGATTGACCAAGAAATCTTCATCCAGGTTCAAAACTGAACGAGCGGTTTCAAGGCCAATTTTCACGAATTCTTCCAAAATCCATGCATCGATTTCATCAGAGAATTCAGTCAATGCCACGTCATCGACAGCATCTTCGTCCTCTCTGTAAACATCGATTTCATAATTGGTCAGTAGCCCTGCCAATTTGATGTTGTTCCCCCCCTTACCGATGGCCAAGCTCACTTGATCGGGTTTGAGATAAACTTTTGCTTCGCGCGTCTCCGTGTTCAATTCCATTGAAGAAATCTTCGCTGGGCTCAATGCACGTGTTACCAGCAACTGCTCGTTCTCTGTAAAGTTGATCACATCAATGTTCTCGTTTTTCAGTTCGCGAACAATGCTGTGAATACGAGAACCCTTCATGCCGACGCATGCTCCGACTGGATCTACCCGCTCATCGTATGACTCGACGGCGACCTTTGCACGCTCTCCTGGGGCTCGAACCACCCGCTTGATGGTAATGAGTCCATCAAAAATCTCAGGGACCTCCTGCTCAAACAAACGCTCCAGAAATTCTGGTGCTGTGCGAGACAAGACAATGCGAGGATTGTTGTTTTTCATTTCAACCGCAGATACGACCGCACGGATCGTATCTCCCTTTTTGAAGAAGTCTCCAGGAATCTGATTTTCTCGCGGCATGACCACCTCATTGTCCTCGTCATCCACCAACAATATTTCGCGCTTCCAGATTTGATAGACCTCAGCTGAAATAATTTCTCCTACGCGCTCCTTGTATTTTTGGTAGATGGAATCCTTCTCCAATTCCATAATACGGCCGGCCAAATTCTGACGCAACGACAAGACGTTTCGTCGGCCAAATGACTCCAGTTTGATTTCCTCTGAAAATTCCTCGCCCACTTCGAAGTCATCTTCGATGCGCAAAGCGTCTGTTATGGCAATTTCCTGGTTCTCGTCTTCGAGTGCATCATCTGCTACGATGTCCCGATTTCGCCAGATTTCCAAATCCCCCTTGTCCGGGTTAATGATGATATCGAAGTTGGAGTCATCTCCATACTTTTTCAAAATCATTGCGCGGAATACATCCTCAAGAATCCCCATCATGACCTCGCGATCGATGTTTTTGAATTCTTTGAATTCCTTAAAAGAATCCACCAGATTGAGTTGCGTCATGCGTTCAGTGTTGTGCTGTTGCGGTTAATGACAAAATCAAAATATCAGTTTTGCTTGAATGAGATTTGAACTTTCGTCCAGTCCAAATCTGTAAATGCATAGGTCGTTTCTTCTTCAACCCACTCTTTGGACTTGCGACCTTCGATGCGTTGTTTTTCCCTCGTCTTTATGGTCACATTCTCCTCCGTCGCTGCAACCAACTCCCCTTCGACTTTGCCCGCGTCACGAACCTTAAGCTGAACTCCACGACCAATGTTCTTGACATATTGTCTCAACATTTGAAGGGGCTGATCCAGTCCTGGCGAGCTCACATCCAATGCAAAGTCCTCCGTTTCTCGATCCAACGCTTCTTCCAAGTGCCGACTCAACGCCATACATTGGTTAATGCTTGTAGACGCGTCGTCATCCAATAAAATCGAAATGGCGTTGCTATCACCAACGCGAACGTCAACGATGAAACCGGAGGTTCCTTCGAGGTAGGCGTCAGCCAACTGACGAATGGTCGATGCTTGAATCAATGCGATTGGTCAAAAATGGTGAAGAGAAGTAGACAAAAAAAGAGGGGCTAGAACCCCTCTTCACTTCGTATATCTTCGATAATCCCTGCAAAGATAGCGTTTTCAAGTGGATATCCTAAAACTTGC
>CALGEI010000047.1 GCA_937881575.1 uncultured Flavobacteriales bacterium
GGAAATGATGGGGGTTTGAATATCAGTCGGGACGGCGGCCAATCTTGGACCTTCGTGAACAACTTGCCCTTGGGTCAATTTTACCACATTGCCGTCGACATGGCAGTGCCCTATCGCATCTATGGTGGCATGCAGGACAATGGGTCCTGGGTCGGTCCCAGTGAGGTGTGGCATTCAGGCGGCATTCGAAATGAAGATTGGCAAGAGGTCATGTTTGGAGATGGATTTGATGTGTTGCCCGCTCCAGGTGATTTGAATACAGCTTATGCGATGTACCAGGGCGGTGCGTTGGCGCGCATCGACTTGCGCAACGGTGATCAAAGCAGCATTCAACCCGTACAGCCAGACACGGTGCCATTGCGCTTTGCGTGGAACGCGGCAATTGCGGCGGATCCGACAGATCCCAACGGTTTGTATTTCGGGTCTCAAAAAGTTCACCACAGTGTTGATCGCGGCGGATCCTGGACCACATTGAGCGGGGACTTGACCACCAATGATCCAGAGAAATTGAAGCAAGCGGAATCGGGTGGGTTGACCATCGATGCCACCCAAGCGGAGAACCATTGTACGATCCTGTGCATTGCACCGAATCCACTTCGGCCTGAGGAGTTGTGGGTGGGGACAGATGATGGGCGGATTCAACATTCCACCGATGGAGGAGCCACGTGGACGGACCACGCACCGGGCATTAAGCGCTTCCCTGTAGGAGCATGGATTCCCCAAATTCATGTGAGCCCTCATGATGCCAATGAAGTATACGTGGTCGTCAACGACTACAGACGCAACAATTGGAATCCGTACCTCTATCGCACCACAGATGCGGGAGCGACTTGGGTGCGACTGGTTATGGAAGGAGGTGAAGTCACAGGCCATGCGCTATCAGTGGTTCAGGATCCTGTGGAGCCATCGCTGTTGTTCTTGGGGACTGAAGAGGGACTCTTTGTGAGTTTTGATCGCGGGGCGAATTGGAAGCGCTGGACACACGACGTGCCATCCGTTCCCGTGAGAGACATGGTCGTCCATCCACGAGATGGGGACTTGGTGTTGGGAACGTTCGGGCGGGCGGCGTATGTCATTGACGACATTGCTCCGTTAAGGGCCATTGCAGCAGAGGGCAATGGGGTAATGGCGGATCCGTTGCGGGTGTTCCCGGTGGCCGACGCGTATATGGTGAATTACCGCCGACCCGTTGGAGCCCGATTTGGGGCGGACCACCAATGGGTTGGAGAAAATCACGCTCGAGGCGCATTGATCCAATTGTACATCCAAGCGGACTCGGCAGAAGCGGCCGAAAAAGATGCTGTGCATTGGGCCATTTTGAACGCACAGGGCGATACCCTGCGTCAAGGTGAACGCGATGCCGAGGCGGGGATCCATGCCATCGGTTGGCGCATGGACACCCAGGGAGTGGATTGGCCGCGACGTGGGTTGCCGGAAGTTTCTAAGATGTCGCCAGGTGGAGGTCCACAGGTGTTGCCGGGAACCTATCAGGTGGTCGTTTCGTTTGGGGATTATCGAGACTCTTCGGAAGTTACCGTGCATCCGGACCCACGCGTTCCGTACAACCGAGTAGCTCAAGAGGCTCGCATAGCCTTTCAGCGCAATGTCATGTCCGAGGTCGATCAAATCGCTGCGGCCATGGCCTCCATTCAACGAGGATTGGAGACCATGAAGGTGGTCAAGCAAGAATTGAAACACCTGCCTGATTCCTTGACGGAGGATCTAACACAACTGTCGGATTCACTGAAGAAGGCCTTCTTAGACGTAGAAGCGATGTACACGGAACCAGAGGATTTTAAAGGAATCGAAAGTGTAACGGAACGTTTGAGCTCTGTGATGTGGAATGCGTTTTCAGTCAATGGTGGAGATGAAGCACCGGCTGGAAATTCGCAACGAGCATTGGAGCGACTGCGTGAAGAAGGTGCTGCATTTGCAGATGCAGTTGAAGAAATTATGGGGGGCCTTTGGATGAGTTGGCTTGACGCTGTGGATGCGGTTGACCGATCGCCTCTTCGGATTTTCGAAGCCACGGGTCAATAAATAGTTCAGCAGTTCGTTTGGGATTGCGATCAGTGCGCAAGCATCAGAGCCTCCAAACGGCCATCCATTGGATGGCCATGTTCATCATGTAGTTGTTCCAACCTGGAACAGTTTGTTCCGGACGGGGACTGATGGGCAATAGGCTTTGTGCGAGGCGAACTTCAACATCGACCCGATCCGATGCATGGATACCGATGACGCCGACAGCCCCGAGATCGATGGGATTCAAGACAAAGGAACTGATGTCACTGAGACCGTTGCCATAAAAATCTTCTTGGCCTTTCCCCAGGAGTAAGCTGGGTTGCAGGCCCAATCCAAACCACCAGGTGTCAGCTGCAGGATGCCACAAGCGAACCAAAGGCACGTCGATGTAGGTGAATCGGTATTGCCATGTCGTGTAGTCGCC
This sequence comes from uncultured Flavobacteriales bacterium, assembly GCA_937881575.1. Classification (GTDB taxonomy): domain Bacteria; phylum Bacteroidota; class Bacteroidia; order Flavobacteriales_D; family Sanyastnellaceae; genus UA16. The sequence continues at coordinate 2,447 of CALGEI010000047.1, forward strand.
ATTTTTGGTGTCGGGGGGCTTACGACTCCCTTTTTGTGTCCAAATGATGCCCAATTCAGAACTTCGAGAGGAGGTCCTTTGCATGTTCAAGGTTGCTCCAAAGGTGCCTCCAAACTGGTTGAACCCGGAAATCTGATCGCCCTGCACCTGCGTAGTGGAAAAACCAAGAGCAATCTTAGCACTGAATTCGATGGGTCTTGCCTCTGCCTGTCCCAGCACAAAGGCGTGTGAGCCGACGATTCCAAGCATCAGGAGTCCAAACGACCGTCGCATCGTGATTATTCTGTAGGGTGGAATTCGAACGAATTCAAAACAATTCCATTGCCATCAGTAACGACAGCGAGAACAGTCGCATTCTCCACAATCCAGGCGTTGTCCCATGTGTATGTGACGGAATGGGACGCGATATCACCGGCAGCAGCAGACATGGCAACTTCTCCGAACCCCAGGCCAAACGCGCCGTGGACGGATCCGCGTAAAACATGGTCGAACTTATAATCCGGCACCAACTCAGGGTCACTCGCATAATCCAATTGGTAGTCGTAAATATCCGATTCTAAAATGAGCAACGCCAATTGAATGGGACCTTCCACATCATTGTAGAATGTTCCATGAACGTGCACATTGAGGTGGTTGTTTTCAGGCACCCAATTGTGCACCACTTGCAGTCCAAGTTGAGGTTCAGAGCTTAGGAGGCTTGCCGTTTGATCAGACCATTGAGCAGGCGCCCAAAAGTTTCCAGGTCCACCAATGCGGTTGATTCGACCCAGGGGATTGGCCTGAAAGTCCAGCTGATCCCAGAACAAATCGCCTTCCACTGTCGTCCAATCGGTATCGTAATGGTCGTCATCCGTGTTGGCCAGATTGCCCGCATGAATGGCCAGCACAGAGACTGCGTCACCGGCACTTGCGGCAATCTGAGCGGCGATGATGGCCGCTTCTGGACAATTCCCACATTGGTGTGCGGTAAAGTCTTCAACAAGCACCCGTTGCATTGCCTCATCCACAGGCAAGGCGGAGAAAGTGGGAGCGGCACCGTAGGCCGTTTCCTGATACGCCGTCGTGATCTCAACAATTGGATCATCCAGCTCGTCACATCCGGACAAAACGAGCACCGTTGCCATCGAAAGGATGGGCCATACAGAAAATCGCGTCATGGTTTCAACAGGGGTATTAACGAACGATCAATCGAGCGCTTTGCTTGCTTGTCGATGAATGACCTGAAATGACATAGATGCCAGAAGCCAGATCACTAACATCAATGTTCAAACCTCCTGAAGTTGGGATCGATGGATTCACCCATTCTTTTGCCAATGCTCCACTGACGTGGTGAACTTGTAGCAAATGACATGAGGGGTTGAGTGCATTCAAAACAACACGATTCGTGGCAGGGTTCGGGTGGAGTAGAATGGGTTCGGATGAGCCATCGAATTCTTGCACATCGGTATTCACTGCATTCACCAAAAAGCCCTTATTCAAATTGGACCAAGCGCCGCTATTCGATGCCGTAAAGATGGTGTTGATGTTTTGCAAGTCGTCGTTGAACGTACTAAGATCACAGGCAAGGTTTCCACCATTGCCAGATAGATCGAAAAGATCGAAGCCGTAACACCCCGTCGCAGGCAACGATACCCACCAGGTATAAGCGGTGTTGGCCTCGGTCATGTCACCAAAGGCAACGCCTTCCACTTCCGCTCCTGAAGCATCGGTGATGGACCAACTGTTATCGCCTGGAGTCTCATCCGTGGT
>CALGEI010000048.1 GCA_937881575.1 uncultured Flavobacteriales bacterium
AGTTGATGACAATTGCACGGAGGGTATGCGCTCCCCAACCTTTGAATGCTCTAAAAAGCAAGAATATTCCTGAAGAACACGCGATGCATAAAAGAAGAAAGATCATGGAATGGGGTGAACTAAGAAGTGAAAAGAGGGAAGGGAAGAATGGTTCAATGCTTCCTAAGCAGATTCTGACAAACGCTTCATTGAGTGGGGGTGAATCCAACGCTCCCATTGATCATCTCCCTCTTTGCCTGTGGTTGAGCCAATTGGAATCGATTCAATCTTTGCCGGCAGCGTGGGGGCGAAGAGTCCCTGTCCAGCCTCTTGAGGATTGGTCCATCGTTTGATTTCGTTCCACTCACCTTCGGCGATGAATGCATTCAATGTATGTGCGCCGCCTTCTATAAGGAGGCTGTGAATTCCATAGATTTTGTTCAATCGCTGAAGCAAAGCAGACAAACCCTCTGATGGCGCCCAAATGCAAATCTCCGTGTCTTCAGTCTTCGCCGCGACGTTTGCAACAATGTGAATCGTCTTCGATTCGGAGGGAGTGGATTGAAATAGTGGATGACCCTCAGGGATGATATGCTCGGGGTCAATGACAAAACGCAAAGGGTTTCGGCCATCGGATTTTCTAGCCGTTAATTGGGGTTCATCAATCAGTGCCGTTTGCGCACCGATGAGAATACCCATCTCTTCAGCTCGCCATTGGTGGGTTAAGACTTGAGCCAAATCACCGGTGATGGGGATGCCTCCGCTTTTGGGGGTCCGCTCTTCCTTTAGCCGTGGATCCAAAAAACCATCGACGGTGCGGGCCCATTTCAAGACGACCCACGGCTTTCCATGTTTCATGGCAAAGATGAAGCGTCTGTTTTGCCATTGAGCCTCGGCTTGCATGCATCCGACGTCAACACGCAGCCCCAATGAACGCAATTTTTGGATGCCGGATCCAGAAACCAATGGGTTGGGATCAACCGTAGCAACGACGATGCGCTTGGGTCGACAGCGAGCGAGTAAATCGGTGCAAGGAGGCGTCTTTCCAGTATGGTTGCATGGTTCCAAGGTGATGTACCATGTGAATTCAAGCAGCCGACTGCGGTCTTCGGACTTGAGGCTTTCATAAGCATGGACTTCCGCATGCGCTCCTCCGTGCTTTTGGTGCGATCCAGAAGCAACGATTGTCCCTGCTTCATCCACTATGACACAGCCGACCATCGGGTTTGGAGCGACATGGCGCTCACCAGTTAGAGCGAGTTTCAATGCATGTGCCATGCATTTGTTGTCGATTTCGGACCAGTCTGCGCTCATGCAGAGGCTTGAAGGGTGCTCTTTAAAAGCATGGCAATGGTCATAGGGCCGACGCCCCCTGGCACCGGGGTAATGGCTGAGGCGACTTGCATGGCATCCTGATAATCCACATCGCCCGTAAGTCTTGAGCCTGATTTTTTTGAATCATCAAGAATGCGGTTGATACCTACATCGATTACCACGGCTCCAGGTTTGATCATGTCGCCTGTGACGAAGTGAGGTTTACCAATCGCCGCGATGAGAATGTCTGCTTGGCGCGTAATGCTCGGTAAATCTTGAGTACGACTATGGCATAGCGTAACGGTACAATTGCCTCGAGAGGCATTGCGACTGAGCAACAGAGCAAGCGGTGTTCCCACAATAGAGCTTCGCCCAATAATCACGGCATGCTTTCCGCTGGTTTGGATGTCATAGCGTTCCAGTAATTCAATGATCCCGGCGGGCGTTGCAGGAATAAAGGAGGGGAGTCCCAAGCTCAGATTCCCCGCATGAATCGGGTGGAAGCCATCGACATCTTTATCGGGATGGATGGCTTGTAAAATGGTCTGCTCATTCATGTGTTCGGGGAGCGGGAGTTGGACGATAAAACCGTCAACGTTCACATCATTGTTGAGCGCTTCAACCTCTCGTATCAGTTCGTCTTCCCGAATGTTGAGTGGAAGTTCAATCAGTGAGCTATCGAAGCCCACGCGTTCACACGCCTTGATTTTATGTCCGACATAGGCTCGGCTAGCTGGATCGTCTCCGACAATAATTGCGGCAAGGTGTGGCCTGTCTTGACCGATTTTCAATCGTTCCAGCACTTCCAACCTCAATTCCTCTTGTATAGCGAGGGAAGTCGCTTTTCCGTCTAATAAAGTCATCGAATGCAATCTTTACGGTTTTCCAATCGAAGAGAGGCCGGCCATGCGGCTCCTTTTTCCTCCTTGGCCTTTGGTCATTACTTGCATCATTTTCTTCATGTCCTGGAACTGTTTGAGCAATCGGTTGACTTCAGCGATGTCATTGCCTGAACCTGCCGCGATGCGTTGTTTTCGATTATTATCAATGCTTTCTGGTTTGGCACGTTCAGAAGGAGTCATGGATTGGATGATGCATTCAACTTTTTTGAACGAGGAATCATCAAGGTCTACTCCACGCAATGCCTTTCCCATCCCTGGGATCATCCCCATCAGGTCCTTGAGATTCCCCATCTTCTTCAGTTGTTGAATCTGGCTTAGGAAATCTTCAAGGTCAAATTTGTTTTTTCGAATCTTGGCCTCCAAGTCGGCAGCTTCCTTTTCACTAATGACCTGCTGCGCCTTTTCGACAAGGGATACCACGTCCCCCATGCCCAGGATGCGCTCCGCCATGCGATTGGGATGGAATACGTCCAAAGCATCCATTTTTTCGCCAACGCCAACAAATTTGATGGGCTTGCCGACAACAGAATGAATGGCCAAAGCAGCCCCACCGCGTGTATCACCATCAAGCTTTGTCAGAATGACACCGGAGAAGTCGAGTGCTTCATTGAACGCCTTGGCTGTTTTGACAGCGTCCTGCCCCGTCATGGCATCCACCGTAAAGAGTATTTCATGAGGTTGGACAGCGTCTCGTACCGCTGTAATCTCCTTCATCATGACTTCATCAATGGCCAATCGACCTGCCGTGTCAATGATAACAGCGCCAAAACCATTGGATTTGGCATGCTGTAAAGCCCGCCCCGCAATTGCCGGAGCATCCTTGGAATCCATTTCCGCATACACTTCAACTCCAATAGACTCTCCTAAAACTTGGAGTTGGTTGATTGCGGCAGGTCGATGAACGTCACAAGCGACTAAAAGCGTTTTTTTACCATGCTTTTCCTTTAACAATGTTCCGATTTTACCCGAGTGGGTTGTTTTTCCGGCTCCTTGCAGGCCTGCCATGAGCACAACAAATGGATTTCCTTTGGGTTGAAAAGGCGCGACAGCTGATCCCATCAACTCCGTCAACTCCTGATGCGTTATTTTGATGAGAAGTTGGCTCGGTTTGAGAGAAGTCAAGACTTCTTCACCCAGCGCCTTTTCTTTAACACGTTGGGTGAATTCTTTCGCCGTTTTATAGTCCACATCCGCGTCTAACAAAGCTTTCCGGACTTCCTTAAGCGTCTCACCGACGTTTATCTCAGTAATTTGACCGTTCCCTTTTAAGACTTGAAAAGCACGTTCAAAGCGCTCCTGAAGATTTTCAAACATAACCTGTATTTATAGGCGAATTTACAACGATTCCGGTAGTGGAAAGGGTTAATTATCGATTCGTTGAAACACGCAATTTTATCGCTAGAAATAATTTTAGTTTCGATGTGCTTGCTTCTAAGCACGATATTTTGTAATTTTCGGAAGCTTAACCTAGGAATAATGCATACGAAATTCTACTTCCTGCTTGGATTGCTTGTTGGATTTACAAGTTTTACAAGTACACTGGTGTCTCAAACCGCTTGCTTTGATACAGATCAAAGTGAAAACGCCCCAGCGGGATTCTCGCTGTCAGTCGAAACCTTTGCCACATTTGATGGCACGGAGGCGTCACCCGCAGTTGCGGATTTAGCCGGTTCAACGACCTACAGAATCTGTGTCACCACCCCATCTGAGATGGATTATGTGTCTTCAGTGACATACGATGGTGGTTCTTCAGGGGTTTCTCTGACTTCTTCCACTTCATTTTTCAAACATGAATATGGTGGATTGACGGTGAACAACATCAATGCAGGCGTCTTTGCTTTTTTCCCTGCGCTTGAGTTCGATTCATACGTTTCAATAGGTCTCTACGCTGAGGCTGGATTCGGGGACGAAGACATTTTGTTGTCGGGAGAAGAGCAATGGGGCCCTTCATTCTTGTCCGGCGGAGATCTTGTGATTGACTCCAACTCTCCAGTGGGGAGCGGATGGTTCATTCCAACGGAAGCTTCGAACGGTTATGCAGGAGACGATAATAAAATCATGATTGCCCAGGTAACAACTGACGGTACGATTGATGGATCGTTTAATGTTGAAATCCATCCTGGAGGCAACGCGAACAATGCCTTCACTCATGAGTTTGCGTTCTCTTCTGAATTGTGCGGATGCACTGATTCCGAAGCGGCCAATTTCCAAACAGAAGCAACAAGCGACGACGGTTCATGCATATTCTTAGGTTGTATGGATGTTTCAGCTTGTAATTATGACGACTCTGCGAATGAGGAAGATGGATCATGCGATTATTGCTGTATAAGTGAGACTTCAGCAAATAGCGATTACAGCTTGGAATTGGATTTGGTAGCTGACGGTGGAATCGCCGGCATGCAAACGTATCGTCTCTATGTGAAATCTGAGTCAGCCAACGATTTTATTTGGGCTGTGACAGGTGATAGTGACTTTGCTCTTGAAATTTCAACAACCACAAGCTTTTATCAGTGGGCAGGGGCAATGAATACTCCAACCTCAGAGCTTTGGAATGAAGCATTTTCGAATGTGCCTGAGCTGGCCGATGGCTCCTATGACTCATACGTAACTGTTGGAATCATGCAGGCTGCAAACGCCTCTGCTGGGGAGGTATCTGTCAGCGCAGTAAGCGATGATTTGGTGGATCCTGAGTTAGGATGGTTGAATGATTTCTTAGCGGGCGGCAACATTGAAGCAAGTTCAGCAGCAGGTGGAGGATGGTATGTTCCTGCAAATGGAAATACCAATGGTGTGCCAGATGCGGACGGTCGAGTTTTAATCGGTCAGTTTACAACCGATGGTTTTATGTCCGGTCAAATGGGTGTTTCAGTTTCTCCTGATGGGGACAGTCAAGCATTTGAGATAATCAACATGACGTTTAGCTCTCCCGCTTGCGGTTGTATGGATCCTCTTGCAGACAATTTCAACAGTGGAGCGATTTACCAGCACGGTGAATGCATGTACTTGGGTTGTCTAGACGAAGAAGCTTGCAATTTCACTGTAGGTGCATTAACCGATGACGGATCATGCGAATATCCTGAAGCGGGTTACAATTGTGATGGCGTTTGTCAATTCGTTGCTGAAGGGTATGACTGTTCAGGAGTGTGCTTGGAGGATACAGACGGTGATGGTGTGTGTGACATGTTTGAGGTAGTGGGTTGCTTGGATGCAGATGCTTGCAACTTTGTCGAGAATGCTACGGACTTGATCGCATGTGATTTTACAACATGTGTCGGATGTGTTGATGCTTCAGCATGCAACTATGATGAGGCGTACACGCAAGATGATGGATCATGTGACTACTGCTGCTACACGGGTGATGTTGTAGACGGATATTTCATTTCAATTGAAGAAGTAGGCGTCTCACCAGAGGGCATGACATATCGTATGTATGTGAACATGAACGAGGCAACAGATGTGTTGTCCGCCGTTTCTGGTACCTCAATCAATGAGACGAGGATCGAGAGCACTCAGCCATTTTACAAATCCATGTTGAATCCAGGAGTGACTCCAAACAATTTAAACCCATTGACATTCGGTCTTTTCCCAGAATTGACTTACGATAGTTGGATTACAATTGGAATTGATCAGTCTCCATCCCTCATGGGTGATGAGCAGGCGATTCAAGTAGCTACTGCCAGTGATTCGAATTGGGAAAATGAATTTATTGCCGGGAATAACATTGTGATCAATAGCGGTTATGGCGCGTCATGGTACGTTACGTATAATGCTGCAACAGGCACTTACACCAACGGAATTGCTGGAGACGACCTTCGTGTATTGGTAGGCCAATTCACGACACATGGCGTTTTGAGTGGTGAATTGTTTGTTCAGATATTCCCAGAAGGAGCTTTGTCACAAGACTTTCAATATGCATTGCCTTTCAACTACTCAGCTGAAGACAATGATGCGCCAGTCTTTACATCCGTACCTGAAGATGCGACACAAAATTGCTCTGATGCTTGGCCAACAGACATGGCGACGGCAATGGACTTGGGCTGTTTGTCAAATGCCGAAGTGACCGTTGAAAATTCTATTGTCGATGCGGAATGTGGTTACACATTGATTCGAACGTTTACTGCAACGGATGCATTTGGCAACGAGGCGACGGCTCAGCAAAATGTTTCGTTAATTGATGACGAAGCTCCAATGGCAGTGGCACAAGGCGATTTGGTTGTTCAGTGCGGAAATGATTTGACTCCAGGTGCCGGCATTGCTGAGTTCCCAACGGGTTCGTACGACAACTGTGCTTCTCCTGAGGAATTGACATTCAGCTACTCGGACTCATTTGGCGCAGCTGGTTTGGATCTCACAGGTGTCGTTATGGACATTCATGTCGAAATGGGCAAAGATTTTGGTGGCCCATTTGGTCAGTCATTGATTCTGGAAGCCAACGGTGTTACAGTAGGCGAAGGATTTGAATTGACCTACGATGATTTAACATCAAACACTTCAAACCATCGCGGCGCGATTACGGTGGATGTATCTGGAGGCACCATCAACTTGGTGGTTGACGGAGCGACGAATCCTTCAGGAAATTCATTCCCATATGATTATGCGATTGTCAGCATCACCAATATTTCTGGTGAGAGCATTTCCAATATTAGCATCGAATCGAATGGCATCGCAGAAGGAGCAGAAGTTTCAACGGAATTCTCTTCCAACAGCATCACCATTGCATATGACGGTACAGCCTCTTATGTCGATGGAGATGAGGCATCATTTGAAGCAGCAAACCCGACTTCATGTCTCGAGAATGGCGCGATGACGCGAACTTGGACCGTGACAGACGGCTGTGGCAATGAAGACACGGCGGTGCAGAGCTTTAGCTTGATTGACGAAGAGGGACCTGTATTTACTGCAGTTCCTTCCAACTTGGAATTGTCTTGCAATGATGAGATTCCAATGGGAATCGCCACAGCAGAAGACTGCACGGATGTGGAGATCACAATGACGGAAACGTCTGAGGCGGGCTCTTGTGCTGGTGACGTGACGTATGTCCGCGTATATACAGCAACAGATGCATGTGGAAATTCGTCTACCCATACCCAGGTGATCATGGTCGTAGATAACGAAGCTCCTGTATTGACGTCATTCCCTGCGGATGTGACGTACACATATGGAGATGATATGGAGACGATTGCACCAACTGCAACAGATGACTGCAATGACATCAGCTATTCGTTTAGCGATGCTATTGACAACAGTGATGTGGATGTATCGATTATCTCACGGACTTGGACAGCGACTGACGCTTGCGGAAACAGCGTGTCTGGAGTTCAAACGATCACGGTCAACGAAGTCATGGGTTGTACAGACGTCACGGCTTGCAATTACAACATTGGAGCTTCATACGAAGACGGTAGCTGCGATTACTGTTCTTGCGGGACAGGCGGAGAAGCGGGCTTTGGTTTGGATTACGAATTGGTGACATTGCACGATGCCTCCATTCCAGAATTGGAAGGATTGAGCACGTACCGCGTGTATGTCACAACGCCGGGAACAGAAGACTTTGTTAGCTCTGTTTCAGGAGACATTCTTCACCCTTCATTCTTGTCCAGCACAACTTCGTTCTATCAGCATTTTGCTGGTGCGATCAGTGCGAACAATTTGAACCCTGCATTCTTCCTGTTCGTTCCTGCAGATCGA
>CALGEI010000049.1 GCA_937881575.1 uncultured Flavobacteriales bacterium
ACGCGCACCCAGTAGCCTTGGCCGTTGGTGAGCGCGCTCAAGGAGTTGAGGAAGGTGAATCCACTCGGGTCATAAAACTCAACACCATTGTCATAGCCGGTGATGTACTCCAAATTGCCCGGCTCCAAGGTCGCAAAGACTGCTTCTACGGATGCGTCGGTCGGAATGCGATCCGTTGAAATCAAATTCCATCCCGCCTGCAATGCAATGACATCGACCCCCGCAGGGATGTCGAGAGTAATCGTGGACGGATCGCTCGCGTTGCCGTTGACGTCATAATTGACCGCCGTGTAGGTATACGAATTGCCCGCTTGAACCGCCGCGTCCAGCACCAACGTGTCGGTGCCCACTTCCGCCGAAAATCCATCCTCGTTGAAGATCTCTGTGTAATCGTAGTCTTCCTCGGTGGGTGCAGCCCAACTGATCTGCGCTTCGCCCGTTTCGAGGATGAGGCCGTTGAGTTCAGGATCTTCCGGAGCGAGGTTGTCGACGGCTTCGCCGCACACCACGTTGGAAATCCAATACGTGTCATCGTCGGCGGTGTGCGCCGCAACGAAATAGCAGCTCGAGAAATCACCGAACGCATTGGTGTTGCCCAGAGCCGGGGCCTGGTAGGCGTAATTGTTGAGACTCAAAGAAGGCATCTCGCCCAACAATTCCCAGTTGCCATCCGCTACATCCGTGATGGGGGCGCCGGTCGGGTCAAAATGCCGCCAAAACGCGTAATGCGTGACGTTGTTGACCAGGTCGTTGTTGTCATAAAAACTCGAGCTAAAGGTCAATCCCACGGTGTTGCCTTGATCCTGCGGGGTGTCTTCCACCGCTTGCAAAGTGCTCGCACCATCTGGCAAAGCGAGGCCGCCCCAATAGCCGTTGTCCGGTCCACCGTACATGCCCATATCGGCACGAACGCCGCCCAAACCATACGGCATGTGCGCATCCATCAACCACGGCTGACCGCCGTCCACGCATGGGGAATAGGTGTTGAGGTGCAAGTCATCGTCTGCGAACAAAGGATCAGCTTCGATGACGCCTTCTCCCCAGTAAAACTGGCCGCTGCCCGTAACGCCATAACCGCTTTGGCCTTGGACGGTAGAGTAGCTGGTGGAAATGACACCGCCTCCGATGTCAATCTGGGTGTAGTTCGTTTCATTGTTGCCCCACAAAACGCTGTTGTTGAGCGTATGGAAGTTGTTGCCTGTGAGCACGAGGCCCGTGCCGCCGTTGAAGGCGAGATTGCAATGGTTGAGCGTGGTGGGGGAACCGGACTGGATGCCTTGTCCGCCGTTATTGAGCAGGCGGCAATTGTCCATGTTCAGCGTGCCGGTGTTTTCCAAATCCACTCCGTGGCTGCCGTTGCCGTCGATGCGCGCGTAATCAAAATCGATCACGCTCCCGTCTCCCGCCGCCAATCCTCTGGCGCCATTGTTCCAAATTTCAATGCCGTAGATGGTCAAGTTCGAGTTGGGCCCGACGTCCATGCCGTCTTCGCCGTTGCCGTCGATCACGTCCTCCGTTGAAGTCCAATCCAAGTCGCCATTTACATAAATGCCGTCTTCGCCGTTGCCGTCGATCACGTCCTCCGTTGAAGTCCAATCCAAGT
>CALGEI010000050.1 GCA_937881575.1 uncultured Flavobacteriales bacterium
CGGATACCGCTGGTCACGAACGGTGACTGGGTATCGAATGGCACCATGTTCTTGTTGATGGTGATGTGTGCGCGGCCGAGGGCTTGTTCGGCAAGCTTGCCCGTTACGTTTTTGTTGCGCAGGTCGATGAGCATGAGGTGGTTGTCGGTGCCGCCGCTGATCAAGTCATAGCCGCGCTCAACAAATGCTGCCGCCATGGCTTGGGCGTTCTTTCTGACCTGCTGCATGTAAGCTTTGTAACCCGGCTCCAATGCTTCGCCAAACGCCACGGCCTTGGCTGCGATGACGTGTTCCAGTGGACCGCCTTGCATGCCTGGGAAAACACCGCTGTCGAGCAGTGCACTCATCTTGCGGATGGTGCCTTTGGGCGTGGTTTTGCCCCACGGATTGTCAAAATCTTGGCCCATCATGATGATGCCGCCACGCGGGCCGCGCAATGTTTTGTGCGTCGTCGAGGTGATGATGTGACAATGTTCCATGGGGTTATTCAATTCACCCGTAGCAATCAATCCTGCCGGATGGCTGATGTCTGCAAGCAACAGCGCCCCTACCTCATCAGCAATCGCTCGGAAACGCACATAATCCCAATCCCGGCTAAAGGCCGATGCGCCGCAAATGAGCAACTTGGGCTTGACCTCACGGGCTGTGGCTTCCACCTTGTCCATATCGATCAACCCCGTCTCCTTCTCCACTCCATAAAAATGCGGCTTGTACAGTTTGCCGGAATAATTGACCGTTGAACCGTGCGTCAAGTGCCCGCCATGGCTCAGATCAAAACCCAAAATCGGATCGCCCGGATTCAACACCGCGAGCATCACCGCCGCATTGGCCGAAGCTCCTGAGTGCGGCTGCACATTGGCCCATTTCGCCCCAAACAATTGGCACAACCGGTCAATCGCCAACTGCTCCACCTCATCCACCACTTCACAACCGCCGTAGTACCGTCTGCGTGGCAAACCCTCTGCATACTTGTTGGTCAAAACGCTGCCTTGCGCTTCCATCACCTGGTCGCTGGCAAAGTTTTCACTGGCTATCAATTCAAT
>CALGEI010000051.1 GCA_937881575.1 uncultured Flavobacteriales bacterium
ACATCGGTCTATTTGTGACGGGTCGCAGGAACGACGGCTTTCATGACTTGGAAAGTATTTTCATTCCCATCCCTTGGAAGGACGCGTTGGAAATTCAATTGCAGGAAGAACCGGGCATCCAACTCACCACCTCAGGATTGCAGATTCCAGGAGCCCCCGAAGACAACCTCATCGTCAAAGCGTACAACCTCGTAGCTAGAACGCACGAGCTTCCTGGAGTGAAGGCATGCGTCGTCAAAAACATCCCTTTGGGCGCTGGACTTGGCGGCGGAAGCTCCAATGGAGCTCATATGCTGCGCCTTTTAAAGGAGTCCTGTTCTGTGAATGCAACACCGGAACAATGGAATCAATGGGCGGCCGCTTTGGGATCAGACTGCCCGTTCTTCATGCAAGACGAAGCCGCGATGACTTACGGTCGAGGCGAACGTATCGAACCCAACCCTTCCATTTTTACTCACCTCAATGGCTGGAACATTGCCATTCTTCATCCAGGGGTGCACGTTTCCACCCGGGAAGCATTCGCTGCGATCAAGCCTTCACCTGCCCCTTTCGACTTGAGGGAATTGACCACCCATCGGGTGGAAGACTGGGGAAGTCTCATTCGCAATGACTTCGAAAAAATCATCCGGGCAAAACATCCTGTGGTGGACCGAGCCATCATTCAACTCCAGCAGGCTGGCGCATCGTACGTGCAAATGACCGGGACGGGCTCTGCTGTATTCGGGTTGTTCCGAAACGAAAAAGATGCCGCTGAAATCACCCGCTGGGGGTCAAAACAAGGTTGGAGAACGCATAGCAGCGCCTTTTAATCCAACCTACTTGGGTGCCTTCCAGACAATCAAGCCTCCCAAAATCGCGAAGAGCGCATTGGGCAGCCAAGCCGCTAGCAACAACCATTGATCCGACGATATCAGGGAATCGGCGGGCAGGATCATGGAAGCGGCATAGACCGTGATGATTTTGGACGTGAACACAAAGAAGAAACCGATCACGACCGCGAGGAACAAGTGGTACCCCATGCCCCCTCGCAATTTTCTGGATGCAATCCCCACCCCGATCAAGGTCAGCACATAAATGGAGAATGGGCTTGACGTTCTCGCGTGCTTTTCCAGCTTCAATAAATTGACAGGCGCCCCCCGTTGTGCTTCGCGTTCAATGTGCCCGCTCAATTCCGGTGTGGACATCGTCGAGACCAAAGCGGAACGTTGTCCAAAGTCACTGATGCGCATGCTCAGCGCCGTATCCAACCGCGTCAAGTAGTTCAAGCGCTCCTTGCCATCCGGTTCAATATCGCGGACGCGTGCATTGATAAGGCGCCATGTGCTGTCCTCTGTATTCCACGTGGCTTTGGCCGCAAGAATCCGTTGTTCCAAACGACCGCTCTCTGACCAACGTTCCAATTGAAAGCGATAACCGGTATTGCGATCGACCGTAATGCTGCGGAAGTAAACCACTGTACCGGGGGCAATTTCCCGGTACATGTGCTGATCCGAAATGTGAAAATTGACGTGCACATGCTGCACTTCAAAATCCACCTTTCGCTCATTGGCACGGGGCAAGATGATGTGAGAAATGATCAAGGAAATCACCACCAGCACGGAAGCCGCCATGAAATAGGGCCGCATGAGTCGACCAAAACTCATTCCAGAACTGAGCATGGCAACGATCTCGGTTTGCTGGGCCAGTCGGCTGGTAAACCAAATGATGGTCAAGAAGACGATGAAGCCACTGAGCAAGTTGCCAAAATGAAAGCAGAAGCTGAGATAATAAAGTACGGTGCCTCCGAGAGGAGCATCATTCGCCAGCAAACGCCCTACATTTTCCATCAAATCGAA
>CALGEI010000052.1 GCA_937881575.1 uncultured Flavobacteriales bacterium
AAACACCGTTGTTGTCAACATCGAAGAGGCATGCGCCGGTGCAGTCATAGCCTGAAACTGCAAATTCACATGAGGCGTCATCGTCTGTGGCCTCTACCTCATAATTGCATGCCGTCGCATACGTACAACCGGCAACCTCAAATTGATCACATACACCATCTTGGTCAAGATCCTCCAAGCATGTGCTTGAACAATCATAACCTGTTTCTGGATAGATGCAATTCCCGGAGTCAGTGGCCAATACGCTGTAATTGCAAGCGTTACTCACTTGACATCCTACGACTTCATTGTTGTTACAAACACCGTCATTGTCTGTGTCACCATCGACCACCACGCCCGTCCCATCCATTTCTCCAGAGCAGGTGTCGCAGCCCAAAGCAAATAGGCACGATCCATCATCGTCTGTAGCTGAAGTTTGATAATTGCAAGCAGTTGAGTCCATGCAGCCATCAATTTCGTTGGCGTTGCAAATACCGTCGTTGTCCGCATCTAGGTCGATGACAACCCCTGTCCCATCAAAATCACCGGAACAAATATCACATCCCGAAGCAAATACGCACGGTCCAATATCCGTGGCATTGCTGTTATAATTGCAAGCCACTGTATCCTGACAACCTGCGATTTCATCATCGTCGCAGGTGTTGTCATTGTCCGAATCTCCATCCAAAATGGTTCCCGTACCATCGAGTTCACCCGAACAGAACGAACAACCGGCTGGGAATGCGCACGTGACTCCTTGATCGGTGGCATTTTCATTGAAATTGCAGGCATTCGAATCTTGGCAGCCTACGATTTCAAACGCATCACAAACTCCATCGTTGTCCGTGTCCGTCAGGCAGCCACCTGCGCAATCATACCCGCTTTGAGCATATTGACATGAGCCGGAATCTGTTGCATTCTCAGCGTAATTGCATGCCGTGATGTCCAGGCATCCCACGACTTCAAATAAGTCGCAGATTTCATCCCCATCGGTATCTACCAAGCATTCTCCCGCGCAATCATACCCCAAGTCTGGAAGCGAACAGGAGCCATCGTCCTCCGTGGCAGTTGGATTAAAATTGCACGCCACTGAGTTGTCACAACCCAAAATCTCATTCTCATCACATACACCGTCCGAATCGAGATCATTCAAACAATCTCCATTGCAATCGTGCAAGTCATCCGGTGCATACGTGCAGGACCCATCATCTGATGTCGCGCTAGCATTGTAGTTGCAGGCGTCTTGCTCCATGCAGCCCCCGCCCGACGTTCCAACTGTCGCTAACGCACCCAACGTCTGATTCGAAATATCATTCAAATCACGCCATTGAATGTTCGCTTGAAAAGTGGCAGCATACCCCTCACCTATGGTCAATTGAGCTAGAAGAACACGTCCATCTGATCCCGAATAAAAGGGAGAATTTGTGGTTGTGAACCACGTTCCTCCAAACTCTAAACCTTCCGAATTAAAGTCTCCGCCATTGTTGAATGCCGAGAATGGAATATCGAGTCCCACCTGCTGCACCTGACCATTCTCTCCTGGCTCCGATCCAATGGTGAACCAAGAGTCAAACTCCATATCTGGAAAAGACGTAAAGAAGAAGGCTTGAATTTGATCGGCCAAGTTGTATTCACTTCCGCCAAGGGAAAATTGATAAAAACCATTCGGGTCATCTGTCTGAATGAGGATTGGAGGTTCGTTCAAGTAAGCTTCGGAAGCTGAAATTGCGGTCACTTTGTAGCCTCCACCTGCGAATTGCGCATAGACACGGTATGTGGTCCCGTTTGTAGAGGTAGTAAACTCTTCAGCTGTGAGGCCGATTAATTGAGCATTCAAGTGCTGCTGGAATACGAAGCCAAGCAATACTGTGATGAAAATTCTGAAGCGCATAGGAGGCAGGATCTTGATTTGAGAGACATTGAAATTACAATATAAAATCGTTGAGAACCATTATTACTTCTCCTAATTAGGAAAATAATATGTTCAACGTGAAAAAGCCCCTCCAAAACGGAGAGGCTTTTATTTGTAGCGGGAGAGAGGCTTGAACTCTCGACCTCAGGATTATGAATCCTGCGCTCTAACCAACTGAGCTATCCCGCCAAGTCATAAGCGGGCGCAAATATAAGAATCTAGACAAAGAGCACGCACCACTTCGATAATATTTCATTCAATCGAGAAGCTAACAACGAAGAAAATATTTCCGTACATTAGGAACTCATGAGCGTAAGTGCAGCGATGGAAAAAGTGAAGTTTCAGGTAGAGTACCCTGTGAATAGCTCTAAAGGAGTCTTGTTCAATATGTTTAGCACCCCCAGTGGACTGGCTGAGTGGTTTTGTGATGATGTCAACATCAAGCAAGACATACACACTTTTCTATGGGACGGGAGTGAAGAAAGCGCGCGAATCATCAGTAAAAAGCGTGAGGACTTCGTTAAATTTCGTTGGATCGAAGACGAAGAAGCTGGAATTGCGAGCTTTTTTGAGTTTCGAATTAAAATTGATGACATGACGGGAGACACTGCGATTGTCATCACAGACTTTGCCGAAGAGGATGAAATTGATGATTCCAAAGAGCTTTGGGGAGCGCAGGTCGACCGTTTAAAGCAAGTTTTGGGCGCTTGAACCAGTGAATGGTTCAACTTTCTAGCGATCGGACGTACGGATTCAAAAGCTGAACGTATTCTTCCGAAAGCTTGACACTCCCGTTTTCGCGGTTCCCGCTTTCCACACACATCGTTTCTCTCTCTACACGTTGTGAAGGAGTCCTAGACCATTCAGATAAGAACCTTGTGGGCTCGTGTGACGGAGAGCCCTGGACGGTCAACTCACGACTGACGTACAAACCTTGGGCAGCCGCTTCATCGAACAGCTCTTCTCTTCGGTCTATGGGCCAAATTAACATCAATTTTCCGTGCTGTTTGAGACATCGAAGTGCTGAATCCAATAGGTCATGCAAAGGCAGAGCATCATCATGACGGGCTAAATTGCGAGCGAAATCCGGCGACTTTGGCTTGTCATGGAAAAATGGCGGATTGCTTACCACCACATCAAAACTGCTGCTCCAACGTTGGTCAACTGAAAATTCTTGTATCGATTGATTGAACGACTGAACTCGATGTGAAAATGGGGAAAGCTTGATGTTTTCACAGCTTTGTTCATGCGCTCCCTGTTCCAATTCAACCGCCACAAGTTGGGCGTTTTCGGCTCGTTGTGCTAACATCAGAACGACGATTCCCGAACCAGTTCCTATGTCGAGAATGGATTTGGCTTGGCTTACTTCACACCAAGCACCCAAAAGCAAGGCATCCGTCCCCACTTTCATTGCGCAACCATCATCACAAACCGTGAATTGTTTGAACTGAACTTGCCGGTTACCCGATTTCCCCATGGTTACGACTTGGCCTTGCGTTGCTGCCACGTATCAAATTTAGGAAAGTCTCCGGGCCGATCGCAGCTTCCTTCGCGCAGTGGTTCGCTCAGTTCGGCATGCTGCATCATATCGGCAGGGAGCTGCTGATAAAGTTCCGTTCCTTCCATTTTGTGTGCCAGCATTTCATCGGAAACTTGGCCAATGCATTTGGCGGGGTTACCGACAATCAATGAGCGCTCTTGCCACGTGGATCGTGCATTGACCATAGCCAATGCGCCAACGATGCATCCTGCTCCCAATTGGACATCATCGAGTACAACAGCATTCATCCCGACCATGGATTGTTCGCCTATCATTGCCCCGTGAATCATAGCGCCATGTCCGATATGAGAAGCTTCCTTTAAAAGAACGGTTGCATTGGGAAACATATGCAGCACAGCATTTTCTTGAACATTGCAACCATTTTCCAAAATGATTCTCCCCCAATCTCCGCGCAAGACGGCTCCCGCTCCTATATA
>CALGEI010000053.1 GCA_937881575.1 uncultured Flavobacteriales bacterium
CAAATTGCATTCGTAGACCTTGTATTGATTGGCCAATGCAACGTTGATAATAGCGGCTCTCATCACACCTCCCACTGGCCCGCTATCCAAGCCGGAAGTATAGAGAACTCCGTTGCTGACAAGAAATATGTTGGAACGTGAGGATTCAATGACATGGTATTGTTCATTGGAAACCAAGGCGTCGTCTAAACCTTTCGATTCTGCCCAAATGGAGGCTTGTACGTAAAGCGATGCAGCAATGTTTTTGAAGTTAGCAAGTGGGCTTGCGGGCTTTCTCATATCCGAAAACAAGTCCACAGCAATGCCTTTTTCGTTGATGCAGAATTCGTTCTGATCCATGGATTCACATTCTGCTACCCACATCAACTCGTTGGATTGCGGAGTGTATCTTCCCCCGCCATCACGAATAAAACTAGCGCGAATGCGTCCGCCTTGGTTTAGCGCGTTGGCCTCTGTAAGCGTGTCGATTGCATGAGAAAATGAATTCAAATCAAAGTCTACAGGCTTGTTGATTCGATGGGCTTGAAGACTGTTTGTGATGCGATTGAAGTGCAATTCGAGGTGTTGTGCTTTTCCATGCGCAATGCGAATTGTTTCAAAAAAGCCATCGGCAAACCGAAATCCTCGATTTTGTATGGGATTGGGTAAGGCGCTTTCGTCCGTCAATTTGCCGTTTACGAGGTAACGAGCACGAGGTTCCGAATTCCTCTGGTCCGTATCACTCATTGCTGATTGCATTCGTTTGTGGTGAGCTCAATAGCTGGATGGCAATGTCGCCGATCGCTCCATTGACAGGAAGTAAGACTCCTTTAACGCCCGCGCCTTCACCTGCTTCAAGATCGCGCACTTTGTCACCGACCATCCAAGACTTCGCAGGGTCAATGTCATATTTTGCGCAGGCCTTTTCAATCATCAGGCTGCCCGGTTTTCTGCTTAGGCTTTCTCCAAAGTTTGGATGGTGTGGGCTGTAGTAAACGTCCGTCAAACGGAATCCGTGTTCGATGCACTTTTCCATCAAATACGTGTGGATTTCATTGACGTCATCGTGGGAATAGAGCCCTTTGGCAATGCCTCCTTGATTCGTAATCAAAACGAGGAGGTACCCCGCCTCGTCCAGCTTCTTTAGTGTCTCAAAAACGGTCGGAAGAATGTTGAATTCCTCCAAGCTTCGGGTGTAATCTCCAGGGTCATGGTTGATGACACCATCCCGATCAAGGAAAATGGCTTTTTTGCGAGCGGTCATGGAGCGAAATTAAACACCAAAGTCGCTCCGATTTAACTGAGGTCATGCAATCCTTGTTCCGGGCTGGATGAATGCGTCTACGGTAAGGAGCGCGGTGCCTTTTTCGGC
>CALGEI010000054.1 GCA_937881575.1 uncultured Flavobacteriales bacterium
TCGAGATCTCGCGAAAGGCAATGGCAGCATTGATATTGACAAAGGATTCGAACCGAGCTATATTATCTCGGAGGACAAAAAGCAGTTGGTCAAAGACTTGCAAAAAGCCGCTAAAGAAGCGGATGTTGTTTGGCTCGCGACGGACGAGGACCGTGAGGGAGAAGCCATCAGCTGGCATTTGTATGAAACACTCAATTTGACGGAAGAAAACACACGTCGAATCGTCTTTTCTGAAATTACGAAGTCCGCCATTTTAAAGTCCATCGAACATCCAAGAAAAGTCGATGTCGACTTGGTCAATGCCCAGCAAGCGCGTCGAATATTGGACCGGTTAGTGGGGTTTGACTTGAGTCCCGTGTTGTGGAAAAAAATCAAGCCAGGGCTCAGTGCAGGACGCGTACAATCTGTCGCTGTTCGGATCATCGTCGACCGAGAAAGGGAGATCATGGCCTTCAATTCTGAAGCTGCATTTAGGGTAGTGGGTGAGTTCCGGGCTTCGGGACTCCCTGTTAAAGCTGTGCTCAATAAGCGGTTCAAATCCGAAGATGAGGCACGTCTCTTTTTGGATGAAACAGCGTCGGCCACACATTCGGTCACCTCGGTCGAAACCAAACCTGCGAGTCGCAAACCTGCCGCTCCGTTCACTACTTCGACTCTTCAACAAGAAGCTTCGCGAAAGCTTGGCTTCTCTGTTTTGAAGACGATGCGTGTCGCTCAGACGTTGTACGAAGCAGGGCATATTACCTATATGCGAACGGACAGCACCAACCTCAGTGATTTAGCCCTAGAGCATGCTGAATCCGTCATCGGGGAGCTTTACGGCGCTCAATACCAAGAGAGACGGCAGTACAAGGGCAAGAAAGCCAAGGGCGCCCAGGAAGCGCACGAAGCAATCCGGCCTTCTGTGATGTCCAACAAAGAAGTTGCTGGAGAACGGGATGCTCAGAGACTATATGATCTCATCTGGAAAAGAACGGTTGCATCGCAAATGGCCAATGCCAAGTTGCAAAACACGACGGCCATCATCAATGTTTCTACCCGATCAGAGGTATTCACTGCAAAAGGCCAAGTGATTGAATTCGATGGATTCCTCAAGCTTTATCTAGAAGGCAATGATGAAGAAGGGGAGGAACAAGACAAGGATCGTTTGCCAGCCATGACCGTAGATCAGATCATGGATCGTGATCGCATCGTGGCTACAGAGCGATTCAGTAAGCACCCCCCTCGCTATACAGAAGCCAGCCTAGTCAAAAATTTAGAAGAGCTGGGCATTGGACGTCCATCGACTTACGCGCCAACGATTAGCACGGTGCAGAACCGTGGATATGTCGAGAAAAAAGACCACGATGGTACCCCTCGCAATTACCGTGTACTCGAATTGGAAAAAACATCTGTAAGCGATCGAACGGACACAGAAAACACGGGCGTTGAGCGTTCCAAACTCTTCCCCACTGACATTGGCATGGTCGTCAATGACTTCTTGGTGAAGCATTTTGAGCAAATCATGGACTTCAATTTCACAGCAGATGTGGAAGCGAAATTCGATGTCATTGCTCAAGGGCAATTGGATTGGCGACAAATGCTCAAAGACTTCTACTCGGGGTTCAAGCTGAACGTCACCGACACGCAAGAAAACGCAGAACGCGCATCTGGAGAGCGGATTTTAGGAGACCACCCGGAAAAGGGCAAAACCATTTTAGTACGAATTGGACGCTACGGCCCCATTGCACAAATTGGCGGCGCTGACGATGAGGAGAAAGAATTCGCTTCTTTACTTCCGGACCAAAAACTAGAAACCATCACTTTGGAAGAGGCCATCGACCTCTTCAAGCTCCCTCGAAAGCTGGGTGAATTAGAGGGCAAGGTTGTCGTTGCAGCCATTGGCCGTTTCGGACCCTATGTGCGGTATGACGGTAAATTCGTTTCTCTGAAGAAAGACAGTGACGACGACCCCTACACCATCACGTTGAAAAGGGCCATAGAACTCGTGAAGGCTAAGATCGAAGCAGATGCAAAAGCCTTGATCAAAGTGTTTGAAGAGGACGAGACTATCCGGATTCTTGAAGGCCGCTATGGCCCTTACATCAAGGCAGGCAAGAAGAATGTCACGATTCCAAAAACGGAAGATGCGCATGCAATTGACTGGGCGCGTGCTCAAGAATTGATTGAAGAGCATGCCAAAAAGCCGCCGCGTGCGCGCGGCAAGAAAAAGAGCTAAAACAGCCAATTCTGCCCATCGAAATCCATACCTTCTTGTCAGCAACCTTTTGAATGGCCTGCTTCAAAAGGCTTTGTTATCGCGGAACTTCGCCTCATGACGGAAGGTATTTACGACCTATTTGAATCGGTTCATACGCCCCATTATTCCAACGCTGAAGGATCGCAACGCCTCGCTGACCGCATTGACGTGCACCGATTTGACCACCGACCTGAACTTGAAGGTATGCGTGTGGCCATGTTTGGCATTTTAGACGGACGACGATCCGGAGACAACGAGGGTTGCGCAGATGCACCTCAAGCCATTCGCGAATGCCTCTATCGACTGACTCCCCATAGCAGCTGGCAAGCAACCGTCGACTTGGGTGATTTACGCCCTGGACTGACCGAAGAGGACACCGCTGCGGCCCTCGAATCTGTCGCCTCTGAGTTGATTCAGATGGGAATTATCCCTTTGGTTATTGGAGGAGGTCAGGATCTGACAGTTTCCATGTACAAAGCGCTTGAGGTACTTGGACAACCTGCCCAAGTAGTGTCCATCGATGCACGCCTTGACTTCGGGGCGGACCCAGACCAAGTGACGTCCTTGAACTTCATGAATGACATCATTCTGCATGAGCCCAATTTCCTTTTCGACTACACCAATCTCGGCCACCAAGGATATCTAACGGACCCTGACACTTTAGAGTTGCTCGAAAAAATGCAATTTGAATCGGTGCGACTAGGAGCTGTTCAGGCAGACCTTCAGGCCATGGAGCCCATTCTGAGAGATGCCGACTTGGTCTCTTTTGATTGCAGCGCTATTCGAGGATCTGACCATCCTGCGCATGCTCAAGCCGGCCCCAATGGACTGAGCGCAGTTGCATCCTGTCAACTTGCTCGCTACGCTGGAATGAGTGACCGCCTCAAAATAATGGGCATTTTTGAGCACAATCGCTCATTGGATGATCGGGATCGAGGAGCTCAGCTCGTAGGCCAAATGATCTGGCATGCACTCGATGGTATTTTCGCACAAAAAGCGGATTTTCCAAAATGCTCAATAGACGAATACACGCGTTATATCGTTGCAATAGCAGGCATTGACCAAGACGCTGTGTTTTTTAAAAGTAGCCGCAGTGATCGCTGGTGGATGGAAGTTCCATATCCCTTGAGAAAAGGCAATCAAGTGAAACGATCACACTTTGTGAGTTGCACGTATGACGACTATCAAATGGCCTCTAAAGGCGAGATGCCGGACCGTTGGTGGAAGACATTTCAGAAACTCGGATAATCTCAATGAGTCAATTTCCGCCCCAAATCTCATCTCATTTTAAAGTTGAAGTCAGCAAGTTTGTGAATTTCTCTATATTAGCGTTCTTGAGCGCAGACCATTTTGCCTCTAACCTGCTGAAACACAATTAGTTAACATGAATCGCCATCTCCTTTTGATTTGTGCTTTTGCCGCATTCGGCAATTCCATCCATGCACAACAAGACCCGCAATTCACCCAATGGTTCATGGAACCTGCTTCGTTCAATCCTGCTGTTGCTGGAAATAGCGACCTCACATGCGTTTCGGGCACATACCGCAATCAATGGCAAGGGTTAGACCGTGATCCAAACACGTCCATGTTGACAGCCCACACTTTTGTAGACCAACTCAAAGGCGGGGTGTTGTTGTCGTTTTACAACGATGCTCTCGGGCAAGAAGAAAACAACATGGCACGATTGGGATATGCGTATCATCTAGAACCCTTATCAAACGGAGCCATTGTGAGTGTCGGTTTAGCAGCTTCGATGTTCAGCAAAACCTTAGGCAACGATTGGATTGCAATTGACGATTACACATTAGATGCTGCCATTCCAGACAACGAAACAAGTTCCACGGCCATTGACTTAGATTTCGGTGTCTTCATCCGTAAACCTGGATCTTTTTATGCCGGCATTTCAGCTACCCACATTATGGAACGAGAGCTTGAAGGATTGAGCATCAACCCGAGAAGACATTTGTATTTTATGGGGGGATACGACTATCCATTGAATGGAGACTATCTCGTTCTTCGTGCCAATGTTTTAGCGAAAACAGATTTCAGTGCGACCATTCAAGACATCAACATCAATGTCCTCTGGGATAACATGGTCTGGGCGGGTGTTTCCTATCGTCCTGGTGATGCTGTGGCTCCAACAATTGGCGTTGAATACGCCACTGAAGACAAGCAACGAAATAGCTATTCCAAACAAGTCTTTCGCTTAGGATATTCCTATGATGCCACCACGTCTGAGTTGAGCAATTACTCGAGTGGTTCACATGAAGTATTTCTTAGCTATTGTTTCAAATTCCTGACGATTCCAGCCGTGAACCGATTGGC
The DNA here is from genome assembly GCA_937881575.1 of uncultured Flavobacteriales bacterium. GTDB lineage: Bacteria > Bacteroidota > Bacteroidia > Flavobacteriales_D > Sanyastnellaceae > UA16. The sequence continues at coordinate 4,565 of CALGEI010000054.1, forward strand.
CAATCCTCGCTTTCTATAAGTGAGACATACGAAAAGCGAACACTTTTCGGTTATTAATCGTATACTCAATCTGGATACTAGCCTGCAAGCAAAATGAAGAATATCCTCATCATACTCATCGCATCAGCCACTTTGTTTGGCTGCTATGCTGGCCCTCAAGGGGAGCTCGTTGGCGTCGTGCCGCGTGAACAATGGATTCAAGTCAATCCCTATGGCATGAATTACATTCATTTGGGCTCATATACCATGGGACCCAGTGACCAAGATGTCCCTTTTGCTTTGAACACTCGTTCCAAAACTGTTACCGTTCCCGCTTTTTATGCAGATGTGCATGAAATATCGAACAACGAGTATCGTCAATTCGTCACCTACGTCAAAGATTCTCTCTTCAGGAACACACTCGCGGAAGATGATCAAGAAGACTACTTCTTTGCTGAAGACGCATTGGGTAGAGAATTGGACCGATTCATTGACAAAGGATACATTTTGAATTGGGAGAACCCCGTTAATTGGGAAGATGAGGACATCTTTGATCTCCTTTATGATGAGTACTTCCTCCAAGGCTCAGATCAGTTTTACAACCGGGCTGAATTAGACACAAGAAAACTCAATTATCGCTACTGGTGGATTAATTTTGATGCTGCCGCGAGTAAAGGGAGTCAAGACGAAGAGTTTGGAGAAGTCAATAGTCTCAATCAATTGCACTCGGTACGAGGCCATGGAGACCGATCGCAATTCGTCATTGAAGAAACGATTAATGTCTATCCAGACACGTTAGTTTGGGTTCGAGATTACACGTACGGTTTCAATGAACCTCTCGCCGATAAATATTTCTGGCATCCCGCTTTTGACGATTACCCCGTCGTAGGGGTTACCTGGAGTCAAGCAAAAGCGTTCAACGCTTGGAGGACTCAAATATTGAGCGAATGGAGAGGAAAGAATGGACAGTCTGACGTTTCACGCTTCCGCCTTCCGACAGAAGCCGAATGGGAATATGCCGCTCGAGGTGGATTGGAGTTAAGTCCTTATCCATGGGGTGGTCCCTACATGAGGAATGCTCAAGGATGTCCCCTGGCTAATTTCAAACCAATGCGTGGCGACTATGTTGAGGATGGGGGTGATTACACCGTTCCTATTGCTAGTTTCACACCCAATGACTACGGACTCTATCAAATGGCCGGAAACGTTTCTGAATGGACAAGCACAGCGTATGACGAGACCGTGTATGAGTTTGCCCATGATTTAAGTCCAGAGTATTCATACAAAGCAACCGTTGATGACCCTCCGGCTTTGCATCGAAAAGTAATCCGCGGTGGTTCTTGGAAAGACATTGGATACTATTGTCAAACAGGAACGCGTTCATTTGAATTCCGAGACACCTGCAAAGCATACATCGGATTTAGAAGTGTCATGAGCTACCTCGGAAGAGGAAAGAGCGGTGATCCAGAAGATTGGAATTAAAAGACGGTCTCAACCCAGTGACTCAGCACTGAGGATCGCAAAGAACATAGAATTGAAACCATATTTAGCGAAATAGAGCATGAAACCAGGAAGCAAGGGCTGGAAAAATTTGATGGCAAAGATGTACGGCATTGGAGCATCCATTGTCATTATCGGAGCATTGTTTAAGATTCAACACTGGCCTTTCGCAGGTCCGATGTTGATTGTCGGGTTGGGAACGGAAGCCATTATCTTCTTTTTCTCAGCTTTTGAAAAACCACATGAAGAACCAGATTGGTCTCTTGTATATCCTGAACTCGCTACGCCAGCTGATGGATCAAAGCCCTTGAAAGGAACACTCACTGGTCAGTTGGACGATATGCTCGCTGAAGCGAACATCGAACCTGCATTGATCGAACGATTAGGTGATGGAATGAGGCACTTAGGTGATCAAGCGGAAAAGCTAGGAAAAGCCTCTGACGTATCAACTGCGGCCCAAGACTATGGAGACGCACTCACCGCTGCTTCTACACGAGTCACAGAATTGGCTGACAATTATTCGCAAGTGAGCGAGTCGCTTACTGGATTAAAAGACGCTCAGGCACTCGGTGACTCGGTTGGTGGAGCAATGCAGAAGATGACAGAAAACCTAACTTCCTTGAATGACATGTACAGCACACAACTCGAGCAATTGGCTGTGAACAAAGAACTGTACACGAACATGGGAGTCTTGGTCCAGAACTTAGGAGATTCAATTGAAGACACCAAGCTGTACAAAGAGAATATCGCTCAGTTATCCAAGAATCTCGCTTCTCTCAATACTGTTTATTCCAACATGTTGAATGCCATGGGCAAATAGGGCTAGCACCTTATTCAAACCATAGCGAATACGAATAACATGGCCGGAGGAAAAGAAACACCCAGGCAGAAGATGATCGGAATGATGTACTTAGTACTCACCGCTCTTCTCGCTTTGAACATTTCCAAAGAAGTCTTAAATGGCTTCGTTAAAGTGGAAAACAGTTTGCTAACGACGCAAGAAACCTTGCATTCAAAAGTGAACGAAACGAATAGTGAACTCGAGGTCAAATACATTCAGAACCAAGAAAAAGTCAAACCATTTCGTGATCAAGCAGCCCAAGTGAACACGAGTTCAACTGGACTCATCGCTTACATTACTGAATTGAAAGCTCGTTCAATGGCTGCATCTAGCGGTCAATATGCTGAACAAGAATTGACCAACTTTGATGGCTTTCTTGGCAAGAATGAAAACGGTCGCGATACCGTTCTCAATTTGTCTTTTATCCCTCAAAAAGACGAGTATATGGCCTTGACCCAATTCATGGTCGGTGGAGAGCCCAATTCGCCAAAAGACGGAGAATGGACCGCCAAGCAATTGCGACTCCGTATGGAATCGTATAGAGATGAGCTGAAGGCCATTTCGTTCTTGGACAATGAGGGAAACACTCGCGTTCTCCCACAAAGCCTAAAGGACCAATTGGACCTCACGTTTCAGTTTGGAACGGAACTGGAAGATGGCAAGGAAGTCCTGTGGGAAGTGGCCAATTTTTACGATGTCCCATTGGCTGCAGTCATGCCATTGATGACCAAGATGACTCTGGATATTCAAGACATTCAGGAGGATATCTTGTCTTGGTTACTCGGTAGCGTAGATGCCAAGGCGTACAAGTTTACAAATTTGATGCCTCTCGTCGTTCCTGAGTCCAATTATATCCTGCGTGGTGATAGCTTTCGTGCAAATGTTTTGCTCGCAGCTTTTGATGGCACGAACCCCCCACAATTTTTTGTAGACCCCAAGAAGTTCAACGGGAGAGACTCCTCTTTGTTAGAATTCGAAACAATCGAATCCCTGCCCATCGGCAGTGACGGTTTAGGGAAATTGAGGATCTCTACAAAGGGCATGCAGTTGGGTGATGTCAATTATAAGGGCCTCATTCGATTTCAAGGTCCAGACGGAAATATTGAACCTTATCCCTTCTATACGCCATCATTCACTGTAGCCGAACCTGCTTTGGTTGTTTCGCCAACGAAAATGAATGTCTTCTATCGCGGCTTGCCCAATCCTGTGGAGGTTTCTGTTCCAGGGGTAGCTGGCGATGCTCTTGAAGTGCGGATAAGCGGAGACAACAAAATCAAAAAAGCACCCGACGGGTCCTATGTTGTTGACCCGGGGAAATCCGGTGAAGCAAAAATCACGGTTACAGCCACTATGGCTGACGGCTCGAAAAAGACATTGCCTGCCCGTGATTTTCGCGTGAAACGAATACCTGATCCCGTCCCCTCCTTTGCCGGGAAGACACCTTCAGATCGTTTAATCAGTAAAAACACCTTGTTGGGAGCTCCAGGTGTCAGCGCCAAAATGGAAAATTTTGACTTTGATGTCAAAGTCACAGTGAAAAGTTTCAGCATTTCTGTCAGTCGAGATGGAACGCTCGTTGAAAAGAAATCCAACAGCAATCAATTGTCCTCAGATATGACTGAATTGTTGAAGCGGGTTGGTAGAGGAAACGTTATCTACATTGAGGACATCGTTGTCTCAATGCCTGATGGCACAGAGCGTCAATTGGCGCCTATGAAATTGAAAGTATCCTGATAAACTCAGAAATCATGCGTGTATTCACATCCTCACTCTTGTTGATTCTCTGCTGTCTGTTCTTCCAAACAGGCACGTCACAGGTCTCGAACGTACTCGACGGCGCATATGTCAAAGAATCCAATATCACCAAGCGCGTCGTGCCTTATCCCTACCTGAGGGAAGCGGATGTGATGTACACCAAGCGCATCTGGCAACAGGTTGACTTGAGAGAAAAAATGAACCACCCGTTCTACTATCCCATCAAGCCAATTGCTGACCGTCAAAGTCTCTTTGATGTCATTCGAAATGCACTATTGGTTGAAGGATCTCTAGTGGCTTACAGCACAGGTCCAGCTGGAGATGATGATGAATTTCGCTATCCATTCTCTGCCAATCAGGTCGATTCCGTGCTCAATCCCACTGTATTGATTCCTGAATTCGACTTGGACTCGGGAGAAAAGATTGGAGACCGCCCTGAACAACGCGCAATTGAGTCTCAGGCGATCACTAAATATCTCATCAAAGAAGATTGGATCTGGGATCGACAACGTGGAGAGCGGTATGTGCGCATCATTGGTATTGCACCGCTTTGGCAGGAAACTGATAAAGAGGGTGAATTGAAGGCACCACAGACACTCTTCTGGTTGTACTACCCAGAATGTCGATACGTATTTGCCAATGCTGAAGCGTACAACCCCATGAATGATTCGCAAAGGAGGACTTTCGAAGATCTATTTCAGAAACGATTCTTCAATAGCTATATCGTTAAAGAGTCCAACGTTTACGATCGCTCCATAGCCAGTTATGCCTTGGGACTCGATGCTTTGTCAGAATCACAACGCATAAAGCATGACCTGTTTCTACTCGAACATGATCTGTGGCATTATTGAACGGGCAATTTTCGTTCAAAAAGCCGATTCCTGATGGAGTCGGCTTTTTTTTTATGCCATCTGATCAACGACCTTTGCAAAACGCATGCTGAATATTTCCAACGTCTCGGTCCATTTCGGACAACGCACCCTTTTTGAATCTGTTGATCTTTTCGTTGGGAAAAGAGAACGAGTGGGACTCGTTGGTCGCAACGGCGCCGGCAAATCTACCTTACTCCGAATCATCGCAGGAGAAAATAAGCCCACGACAGGCAACATCATCATGCCCAATGGTGCTCAAATAGGGTATCTCGCTCAGGAGATGGTGCACAATGAGCAGGCGACTATCATTGAAGAGGCCAGCAGCGCATTTGAAGAAGCCAAACATCTCGAACAGCAGGTCGAAGAGCTCTCCAAGCAACTTGGTGAACGCGACGATTACGAGTCCAAGGAGTATGCCCAGATCATCGAGGATTTGACCAGTGCGAATGAAAGAATAGACCTCATTGGGGGTGCCAGCTTAGAGGAGCATGTTCAACGCATTCTTCAGGGCCTGGGATTCTCCGCAGCAGACATGGACCGAAGAATGAGTGAGTTTTCAGGAGGATGGAAGATGCGCGTAGAACTCGCGAAATTACTCCTCCGTAATCCTGATCTTCTTTTACTTGACGAGCCGACCAACCACCTCGATCTTGAGAGCATCGATTGGCTTGAAACTTTCCTCTTGCAGTCAGCTAGTGCCATCATATTGATTTCACACGATCGGGCCTTCTTGGACAATCTAACTACACGGACTGTCGAGATCACACCGGTTAAACTCTATGATTACAAGGCTTCATACACTGCATATCAAGCCTGGCGAGAAGATGATCGCGAAAGACAAGAGCAAGCGGTCAAGAACCAACAGAAGTACATTGAAGAGACCGAGATACTCATCAATAAATTTCGAGCTAAGAAAAACAAAGCAGCTTTTGCTCAGTCTCTCATTAAAAAACTAGACAAACTTGAACGCCTCGAGGTCGACGCTTCCGACAAGCAAGACATCCGTTTTCGTTTTCCCAAAGCCCCTCGATCAGGAAAAGTCAGCATTGAATCTTCCAATTTAAGCAAGTCTTTCGGTGATCTCAACGTGTTTCAAGACCTTGACTTCATACTCGCTCGACAAGAAAAAGTGGCTCTCGTCGGAAAGAATGGCGCTGGAAAAACCACTTTAACCCGCATTTTCATGGGGCTGGAAACAGCCGATGGGAGCATGAACATTGGCCACAATGTCGACATCGGATATTATGCTCAGAATCAAGCGGAAGAATTGGACGGTAATCTCACCGTTTTCGAAACATTAGACGAAGTCGCCGTTGGGGATATTCGGAGTCAATTACGCAGTATTCTTGGAGCATTTCTGTTCTCTGGAGACGACGCTGAGAAAAAAGTCAAAGTGCTTTCTGGAGGTGAAAAGGCGCGACTCGCTTTATGCAAGCTTCTTCTTCATCCTTACAACCTTCTTATACTCGACGAGCCGACCAACCACCTCGATATCCGCGCAAAAGGAGTCTTAAAAGATGCGCTACGATCTTACGATGGAACGCTCATTGTCGTATCACACGACCGCGACTTCCTATCCGATTTAACTGAGCTTGTCTACGAGGTTACACCGACAGGATTGCGGCAGTACATTGGCGATATCAAGCAATTCTTGCACGAAAAACATGCCGCGAGTATTCGAGCGTATGAAGCTGGGAAGGCCCAAAACATTCATTTGTCGAAAGAAAAAAAGAGAGAATCCAACGACAATCCACCTTCCAACCAATCAACGGAATCTAAAAAAGAGCTCAGCTACAACGAAAGAAAAAATAGAGATAAACTTGAACGCAAGCTTCGCAATCAACTCAAGAAACAAGAGGGCATCATTCAGGCCAAAGAGGCTGAAATCAAGGCGTTGGACGAAGAAATCGCGAGTGTGTCTTCCGACAATCGGAATCGACTCACTGAGCTCGCCTATCAATACGAAACAGTTCAGAACGAACTGAATCAAGCATTGGAAACATGGACCGAGACAGGCGTCGCCCTCGAAGAATTCGGTTGATTACATGCTCCGTTTTGTTGAAAACCTCTGTTTATAAGTCCAGCTAGAATAGACGACTTCCGCTTTCGTAGACGCAACCCATAGCGGAATTTCGTCGTATGCAGCACATGAAGTCTTTCATCGTTTCCATTGTGATGTCCGGTATGGCGCTCGTCGCCTTTGGACAAGCCTCTCCCCTTTCAGCAGGATTCCTCCTAGGAGGCTCCAATTATCTCGGTGAAATCGGAGGCAAACTGGACCCAAGAGCATCGATCATCGATGCCAACATCATCACTACATCACCGACGACAGGGATCTTCCTGCGCTACGCTGCCAACGAGCGCATTCGCATTTCGGGGGAAGTGAATTATGTGCACATCCGTCAGTCGGACAAAAATGCTGAAGACGCTGCGCGGCAAGGGCGGAATCTGAACTTCCGAAATCGCATGTTTGAATTTGGCTTTCGATCCGATTTCAAAGTGTTCAGCATCTCGGACCGCCAAGGAGTGCGCAATGAAACCAAACCTGGTCGCCTGTCCTTTGATGTATTCGTCTTCACAGGCTGCTACGGTGTGCTGCACAACCCTCAAGCTCAAGTCACCTACGATCCCAACAACAACTGGGAAGATCGTTGGTACGATCTGCGTCCATTGCGCACAGAAGGACAAGTTGAAGAGTACGCTACGATCATTGCATCCATCCCATTGGGAATTGGAATGGAGGTCAAGATGGGCAATGGTTGGATCTTCGGAATTGAAGGTTCGTGGAGAGCCACATTCACGGATTACCTCGATGACATCTCTGGCATGTACGCCAATCCAGAAACGCTCACTCCGTTAGCCGCAGCAATCAGCAGCCAATCCAATGAAGCTGTGATTGCAGCCATCAATGACCCTTCATCAGGCAATGTCGGCAACCACCGCTACAATGAGGGAGGAACGTATCGAGGCAATCCCGAGAGCAATGATTCGTACGGAACGATCCAATTTACTTTCGCCAAGACCATTGACACCCGAACGTCCTTTGAACGCGCCTTGGATCACATTTCTAGACGCAACTAAGCCGTTTCTCTCAAGCTAGCTCTAGGATTCAATCACGTTCCGTTCGGTGCTCATTTAAGCAAGGTAAGACCGCCAGCGGTCCAAGATCTGCTCTAAGTCGTCAGGAAGAGGAGTTTCAAAGTTCATCCGCGCATTCGTTCCAGGATGGGTGAAAGCTAGCGAGCGAGCATGGAGCGCTTGCCGCGGCAGAATTTCAAAGCAGTTGTGCAAGAAAGAGCGGTACTTCCCGCCTAGCACCCCCTTTACGGGACGATTTCCTCCATACGTGACATCACCAAACAAGGGATGTCCCATGTGCTGCATGTGAACCCGTATTTGATGCGTGCGCCCAGTCTCCAATTTACACTCGACCAATGTGACAGGCCCTAGCCTTTCTAAGACCTTGTAGTGCGTGATGGCGTGCTTCCCTTCATGTCCATCGGCAAAGACCGCTTGGACCCTCCGGTCTCGATGATTTCGGCCAATGTTGCCTTCAATCGTTCCATCCTCGTCCAAATCACCCCAAACCAAAGCCAGATATCGCCGGTCCACAGTGCGTTCGAAGAACTGCAGGCTCAGGTCTGCCATCGCTCGCTCAGTCTTTCCTAAGACCATGACGCCCGTCGTGTCTTTGTCTAAACGGTGAATCAAACCTGGCCGCGGGATGCTCCCCTCATCGTCATCTCGTTTTAACGGCGTCGACGTATCCGGCGGCAATTCAACCTGCTGCTGCATCAAATGCCAAGCCACCCCATGCACCAAGGTGCCCGTGTAATTGCCATTTCCTGGATGCACCACCATGCCGGCTGGTTTTACCAAAACGAGCACTTCGTCATCTTCGTGCAGGATTTCCAAATCCATTTCCTCTGGAATCAGCTTGAAAACCTGAACGGGCTTTGGAAATTCAATGGTCACGACGTCCAAGGCCTTGACCTTAAAGTTCGACTTGACCGGCTCACCGTTCACACGGACATAGCCCGCTTTTGCTGCAACCTGCAACTTCGAACGAGAAATCTGACCAATGAGATTGGTAACAAACTTATCGACCCGCAATGGCTGTTGTCCCGGATCCGCTACCAAGCGGTGATGTTCAAAAAGCTCCTCAGTCTCAGTCTCTTCAGCCCCTAAATCGGGGTGTAAATCTTCTACCATATTATTGAATCAGAACACGTGCTGAGAACCCCTCACTATGCCGCAGAATATACATTCCCGGCGTAAAATCCATTGTTGAAATCGAATGCAATCCTGGCGTGCGCCATTGCCCTTGCGCTACCACCTGTCCTTGAATATGGGTACAAGACCAGTGACCGGCGCTTTGGACAGAGACCCGAAGTTCGCCCGCAGAGGACGGATTGGGAAACACAAGCAATTTCTTGTCTTCATCGATAGACTCGCCTATAGATGACCACGTCTCCGACTTACCCGCTCGGAGCACCGGTCGAATCATGACTGACCCCGGAATTTCTGACGAAATCCATGAGCCCCCCAATCCCAACTGATAATGTACTTCCCCCAAATTGGCATTGGTGTTTTTGTCCAATCCAAAATTCAACATCGCATCATTGGCTTGAACCAAGCCCACATGAATGATCCCGTCCACAGGAATGGGCTGATCGTATGCGTAAAATGCAAACAAATCATAGCCATCCGTGAAATACTGAGGCGTATGAAATTGAAAATTTTCAGCCAACTCTTCACCTGGCACCCCTGCGCTATCACTCCAAGCCCGAAGCAAGAAAGTCTCCAAGTCGGAATTGGTATAATACGGCGTGAAGTGAATGGCCAATCCCAATAAGGTGTCTTGCTCCGCAATCGGAAATCGCATGGCCAACTTGCCCCCAATCGCCGTCAGAGAGTAGGCTTTTTCAGCCGTGCCATCATCGTAGGCATAATCGTTTGCAAAGACTTGTTGGAAAACAATGCTGTCATTGTCCATGACCCCCTCCTTCTCTGTGTGCAACAAACCAATGCTACTTTGCCAGAGACTTACATCGAACACGGCACACGAATCATTCACCCCCTCATCAAACACAAAATCTTCTCCTTGGGGATTGCTCCCGATGTACATTCCTGTGGTAAACACACTCTCAGGCAACACATTGGTATTCTGGAAAAAGTTGGGGTACTCCATGATCTCTTCTTCATAGCGCACTGAAAAACCGGTAAAGACGTTGTCTGCTTGCGTCGTGCTCAGATTGCGCTGCAAAAGCGTCAAGCTGTCGCGCATGAAGAATGCTGGATTTTCTTGAAAATGGGTCCACGGTATCCGGGTGAAATCCCGCAACAATGTATTTTCTGGGCGGCTAATCGCTACCTCACTTGCAATCTCAAAAGTGCTCGGATCAAGTTGATCATTGAGAAGCACATAATCAATGTGCCACAAATCTACGTTGCCCCCCATGGCACCATAATTCCGGAAACGGAATTGAAAACCATTCGACAAATGCATCGGCTGGTCAACAGGAACGAAGAAGCGGTCAAAAGAATCGACAGACACGCTGTCGACAGACCAAACTTCCGTCCAAAACACTTCTCCAGAAACGTCATCAACAGATTTGAACTCCAAAATCAATTGGTCTTCGAAAGGCTCTGGCGCATTGCCCAATCCCCCTCCTTGAACATAAAACATCAAATGAACATTGGACTCCGCTGAGTATCCATTCAACGCCAAGGGAACTGATGTCAAAGTATCACACCACCCCGGAGTGTTGACATCCACAAAGCTGTAAGGGTACCCTGTTGCGTCCAAGCCGTCCAAAGTAGCCACACCAATCGTTGGTGCACTCACCGCGTAGGTTTGTGTCAAACGTGCTGACTCATCCGTCCAACGATGGTACAATTCAAAGCCTGCACCCTGAGCATTGGGCAATGACGGTGTGGAGAAATCATCGAAAAAGGGCAACGCCAAGCTGCCGCCTCGCGCCAGCAACGTATGTTCCGAATTCAATCCACGCGGGGCGTTTTCGTTTCTAGGGATGGGGACAAATTGCAAATCCCGTTCTCCTTCGTTCAAAGCTCCCGAAATCCCAGACGTTTGCTCCATCAAGGTTTCGGACACTTGCGCGTTCGTGCTATTTCCTGCTGAAATGGCTCCCAAAAAGGCCATCACCAGCCAGGAACGGAAATCAATCGATGGAGTTTCAAGCCTATTCATTCGCGATGAAATTCAATTGTGAAGGGGCAACCTGTTCGCGTTGTCTCCCGAAAGACCAAGGTACAAATCTAACTCTGTGCCGGCCGGAACGGTTCGATCATTGCTAGCGGCCAAATGCTGATGTAAAACCCGCGCCTTCAGCGAGTCGGAAGTGTCTTCACAGGACGAAGAATATTCCACCAAGCCTAAACTCAATCTAGCCCGTGTTAGCTGATGACGTGCGGAATCCAACGACTGTCCTATGAGGTCCGGTATTCCTACCAATTCATCCGCTGTCGTTCCAGAAATTAAGCGGACTTGACTTCCGCGAGGGATTCGGCTATCCTCAGACAATAAAAAACCTTTTCGATTCTCCACCCGAATGACTCGACCCACCAACGCAATGTTCGGTTCTTCACGCTCTTCCACGCGAAATCCCTTGTTCTCCAAGACAATGCGGGCCAAGTTCAAATCCTGGCCTTCCCGGACGCCAACCCGCTCATTCGGAGGAGTACTTCGATACGTGCTGACATAAATCTTCCTTCCCGACTTGATGCCTGATCCCGACGGTGGCATTTGTTCGATGACCTCAAAGGCACGGCCCTCTCTGCTGTAGACACTGTCCAAATGCACTATCTCAAGTCCCTGACTCATGAGCGCCTGCTCTGCATCTTGAAGCAACAAACCGCGTATTTCCGGAACCTCCATGGATTCTCCATGACGACTATAAAAATGAAGGAAAAACCATGCTCCACCGAGCACGACAAACCACACCCAGCCGACGCGATAAATCGTTCGCAAAAATGCACGGCTAAACACGAATTGAATCCAGCTTTTCATCCGCAATGAGAACGTTTGAATGGGGTGATTCGTATGGGGCTGGACATGGGCTCGATGATCATCCCATCAATTCCTCTTCCAAGGCATTGTCAAAGGTGTTGCGCCATTCAGCGCAAAAACCAAAGGCCTCGTTGTCAATCTCAATCTTTCCCTTCGTCACATGCCCCAGAAGGACCACAGGAACATTCAACTCTTCAACCGCATCCAGTAAAGTGTCTTGCTGCATCTCCGTGCAGGTTACGACAATTCGACCTTGTCCTTCACCGAACAAGAACGCATCGAGACGAATGTCATCATCGGTCACAATATCGAAGCCCAAACCATTCGGCATTCCCATTTCCAAGAGTGAGATAAATAGCCCTCCATCCGCCACGTCGTGTGCTGCTTGGATGCATTCTCGTTGAATCGCCAGTCGAACGCAAGCCTGCACTTTGTCCTCCGCATCAATATTGAAGTGGGGGGCGGGAGATTTCTTTACGCCGACAATCGAACTAAGATACTCCGAAGCGTTGATGCATGATGTCGTTTCTCCGATCAAGAAGATCAATTCCCCTTTCTCTTTGAAGTCAAGCGACATGTGATGCTTCCGATTCTCCATGATCCCAACCATACCGATCGTTGGAGTGGGAAAAACCGCTACAGCTGTTCCATCTTCTTGAACCGATTGGTTGTAAAAGCTCACATTTCCACCTGTGACTGGCGTATTGAAATGCCGGCACGCTCGTCCCATGCCCTGAATGGCATGAACGAACTGCCAATAGACTTCTGGATTGTATGGATTGCCAAAATTCAAGCAATTGGTAATCGCGCTCGGAACAGCTCCTGTGCAACTGATGTTTCGAGCCGCTTCGGCAACGGCGATGGCTGTGCCAATTTCAGGATCCATATCCACATAGCGCGCATTGCAATCCACCGTCAAGGCCAACGCCTTCTCTGTCCCTCGCACTCGAACGACCGCCGCATCAGACGGTCTATTGGTCGATCGATTCAATGTTCCGACCATGCTATCGTATTGTTCCCACACCCATCGTTTGGATGCGATGTTGGGATTCTCAACAAGTTGCTCTGCAATCGCCTTGACCTCTTTGATGGTTGGAACCGGAACAGACTCCGAATCCCAAGCTTGTGCTTCCGCATACCACGCTGGCTCAGAATATTCCCGATCATAGACCGGAGCTCCACCGCCTAAAACCAACGTGTCACCTGGAACTTCCGCCACAAGGAGCCCTTCTTTGAAGTAGCGCAATTGATTGCCTTCCGTGACGGTTCCGATTTCGACGGCATGCAAATCCCATTTGTCGAAAATGCCTTCAACCATCGCTTCTTGGCCTTTATCCACCACCACCAACATCCGCTCTTGGGATTCACTCAATAAGATTTCAAATGGCTCCATGTCCTGCTGACGCAAAGGAACCTTATCCAAATGAATGTCCATCCCTACTTCACCTGCTGCTGACATCTCGGATGTCGAACACGTAATGCCAGCAGCACCCATATCCTGCATGCCCCGCACCGCATCGGTAGCAGCCAATTCGAGCGTCGCTTCAAGCAATAATTTTTCTTGGAAAGGATCGCCGACTTGGACCGCAGGCAAGTCAGAAGCGCTTTCAGCCGTGATGTCTTTTGATGCAAATGAAGCTCCTTGAATGCCATCCTTGCCTGTTGCAGAACCAACGATGTACACAGGATTCCCAACGCCCGTGGCCGTAGCACTCACGATTTTATCAACCTCTAAGATGCCAACAGACATCGCATTGACCAGCGGGTTGACTTGGTAACAAGGGTCGAAGAACACTTCTCCGCCCACAATGGGAACCCCAAAACTGTTGCCGTAATCTCCAATTCCTTTGACCACCCCTTCCAAAAGCCATTTGGTCCTGGGATGATCGAGGCTACCAAAGCGCAAGCTATTCAGCTGCGCAATCGGACGAGCACCCATGGTAAAGATGTCACGATTGATTCCACCCACGCCAGTCGCTGCCCCTTGATAAGGCTCCAACGCGGAGGGGTGGTTGTGTGATTCAATTTTGAAGGCACAGCCTAGCCCTCCGCCGATGTCTACGATGCCGGCATTTTCCTCACCCGCCTTTACGAGCATGTGCTCGCCATCTTTGGGAAGTGTCTTCAACCACTTGATGGAATTCTTGTAAGAACAATGCTCACTCCACATCACAGAGTAGATACACATCTCGGTGAAATTCGGAGTCCGGCCCAGAATGGACTTGATTTCATCAAACTCATCGGGCGTAAGGCCCATTTCTTGAGCCTGATCAAGGGTAGCAATGGCTGTAGAGGCTTGCATTTTCGCGTGTTTTAGCGCTCAAAAATACGCCTGAGAAAAACGGATTCAGTGCTGAATTCAAGGCATTTGTTCACCATTTACGAAGACGATGTGAATGAACTCCATTTGCTCGACTTCCTCCCATCAGATTCGACTGTGTCTCGTGTTGTATTTTCGGCGGCATGAGAGCAGTCATTCAACGCGTCCAATCTGGCAAAGTCACCATCGAAGGTCAAGACGTCGGAGCGATTCAACAAGGCCTGGTCGTCTTACTGGGCATCGAAGATGCAGATGGACCCGCAGATGTTGAGTGGCTCGCTGCTAAAATTGCCGCACTTCGAATTTTTTCTGACGGCGAAGGGAAAATGAATCACTCCGTGATGGAAATCGACGGCGAGATACTCGTGGTCAGTCAATTCACCTTGCATGCCTCCACCAAGAAAGGCACTCGCCCCAGCTTCATCAAGGCGGCTCGACCGGAACACGCCATTCCGCTCTATGAATCTTTTCTGAAAACGATGGAATCCACATTGAACAAGCCCATTCAAAGCGGTCAATTTGGAGCAGACATGCAAGTATCCTTGATCAACGATGGTCCCGTCACACTGTGGATCGACACACAAAACAAATCATGAGCACCCCCTCTCCCACGCTGCGTGAAGCGCAGCAACAGGTTGATGAATGGATTCAAACCATTGGCGTCCGTTATTTTAGTGAATTGACCAACTTGGCTATTCTGACGGAAGAGGTCGGCGAACTGGCCCGCATCATCGCGCGGAAATTTGGCGACCAGAGCGAAAAGCCTTCCGATCGTGGCGCAGACCTCGGTGACGAGATGGCCGATGTGCTCTGGGTCTTGATGGCACTCGCCAATCAAACAGGCGTTGACCTATCCGATGCTTTGGCCCGCAACATTGAAAAGAAAACGGAGCGCGATGCACAGCGCCACCGCAACAACCCGAAACTTCACCCCTGATCCATGGCCCGAACACCCACCCTTGTCTTCGCACTGGCCTTGCTCCTGTCTCCTGCAGCACACGGCCAACGTTCCAAAATCGCATTGACCCCGACACCAGCATCCGATCGGATGGACGTCGCCGAAACTCGACTTGCTGCCTCCAACAACAGCTGGACTGCCGGACTGCCTTTGCGGTGCGTCGGTCCGACCATCATGAGTGGACGTGTCTCCGACATCGCTGTGGCTCCAGGAGACGGAAGCGAATTCTATGTAGCCTACGCCTCTGGAGGCCTGTGGCATACCGTCAACAATGGAACCAGCTTCGAACCGCTCTTCGATCAGGCTCTTACCATCACACTTGGAGCCGTGGCGCTGCACCCGGAATCCGAAAGGTTGTGGGTCGGAACCGGTGAAGTCAACTCATCAAGGAGCTCTTACGCTGGCTCTGGCGTATACGTGAGCGACGACCAAGGACTATCATGGGAACATCGCGGACTTGAGGACACACAACACATTGGCCGGATCGTTCTCAACCCCGATGACGATGACGTCGCGTGGGTTGCCGCACTCGGTCCTCTTTATTCCAAAAACACCAGCGGCGGCGTATACCGAACGGAGAATGGCGGTTTGGATTGGTCGTGCGTCCTGGCCATCGACGGCCTGGACGATCGAGCAGGCGCAGTGGACCTCATCCTGGACCCCGCCAATCCGAACCATTTGTTCGCCTCCACTTGGGATCGGACTCGGCGCGCGTGGAATTTCATTGGAAATGGCGCAGGATCTGGAATTTGGGAAAGTCATGATGGCGGAGATTCTTGGTTGGAGTTGAGCGCGTTGGAAGGATTCCCGAACGAAGAAACAACAGGGCGCATTGGCCTTGCTTGGCACCCAGAAGCGCAGCAACTTTATGCCTTTGTGGACAACCAGGCTCTCCAAATCGATTCAACGTCAACGGATGAAAAGGAAGAGCTCGAATACGAATCCACTCAGTTTTCGACGATGACAGCGGTTGAATTCTCCGCGCTAGACACCGCCAAATTGGAGCGATTTCTTGCAGATAACGGCTTCCCGGAATCAGACGATGCCTCGTCCATCTTCGCCCGCGTGGCAGACAATTCTTTGCAGCCTCATGCCCTTCATGATTACCTCACCGACGGCAACAAAGCCCTCTTCGAAACAGAGATCATCGGCTCCGAGGTGTACCGACTTGAATTCCAAAATGGTCAAGCGACCCATTGGATGAGAACACACGCCACACCGCTGGAAGACGTGGGATACACCTATGGGTATTACTTCGGGTTGATCGAAGTGGACCCGAGTAATCCCGATCGCCTTTGGATTGCGGGGGTTCCCTTGATTGAATCGACCGATGGCGGCGCAACCTGGAAGTCCCTGGGAGCACCTAACGCGCATGTCGATCACCACCACTTGTGGGCGAACCCAAATCGCGAAGGACACCTCATCAATGGCAACGATGGCGGCATCAACATTTCGTGGGATGGCGGAGCGCATTGGATCAAATGCAACAGTCCCGCTGTTGGTCAATTCTACGCCATCGAAGTGGACCAAGACGAGCCCTACAACATATACGGAGGCCTCCAAGACAACGGCACTTGGGCTGGACCTTCCGATTACCGATTCTCCATGGGATGGCACCAAAACGGTCGGTATCCTTGGCAATCCATCAGCGGAGGAGATGGCATGCAAATCGAAGTCGATCCGCGCAATTCCGATGTCGTCATCACCGGCTCCCAGTTTGGATGGTACAACCGCATTGATCGCCGACAGGATGATTACACCAGCCTTCACCCGCAACACGAATTGGGCGAAACCCCCTTGCGCTGGAACTGGCAAACACCGATTTGGCTCAGTCGCCACCAGCCGGACATCTTGTACATGGCCTCCAATCGACTGCACCGATCCTTTGACCAAGGCGATAATTGGGAAACGCTCAGTGATGATTTGACCCGAGGTGGCCGAGAGGGAAACGTCCCCTTTGGATCCATCACCTCATTGCATGAAAGCCCGTTGCGCTTTGGACAGCTGGCCGTAGGAACAGACGATGGACTCATTCAAGTGTCACGCGATGGCGGCCATGCCTGGAACACCCTGAGTTCTCCTGTTCCTCAAAATCCAAAACTGGACCAGCTGCTCTGGATCAGTGAAGTCTTGTGGAGTCACCACCATGAGCAGCGCCTTTACGTTGCACTCAACGGCTACCGTCTCGACCATTTCGACTCCTGGATTTTTATGACCGAAAATGACGGCCGCACTTGGACTCGGTTGGGAATTCAAGATTTGCCTTGCGAACCCGTCAATGCTTTGGCTGAAAGCGCATCACGCGAGGGCGTTTTGTTTGCTGGAACTGACGGGGGGGCTTACGCCTCATTCGACAACGGTAAAACATGGGGGACTTTGCATCCTGACCTTCCGGCCGTTCCCGTGCACGACTTGGTCATCCAAGAACGCGACAAGGACCTGGTCATTGGAACCCATGGACGCAGCATTTGGGTACTCGAATTGGATGTGATGTGGGAACATTGGGAAGAGGATCAGTTGTGGGAATCATCCCAACCTGTGGCCTTTGTTTTATCCGAAATCGAAGAGATCGAATTCAATGAGAATTGGGGTGAAAAAGGTTGGGCCTGGTCAGAACCTCGCGCGGTGCAGGCTGATGTTGACCTGTTCAGCCCGCAGCCTATTGACGCGCATTGGGTCATCAACAATGACAGCACGCAAACGACGTGGACTGGCGACACGCTTCTACTTCAGCGCGGTTGGCAATCTCATTCCGTCTCGTTGAAATTGCCCGATGCATCGGAGTCTGAATTCATGCAGCCCGGCACTTACCGCATCGCCCTACACGATGAGAATGGCCAAGAGCTCGCCTCGTCTATCCTTTTGATTGCAAGCAAAGACGAGGAGGAATAAACGAAGTCTCAGCAAATGTTCAAGACATCGCGAAGCGCGTCTTGTCAGGAATCAAGCAAACGGGAATCGGCTGCATTTTGTGCCGATTGGCTTGGTGCATGCGCTGGTAAATGGCCATCACCTGCTGTTCTCTTTCGCTCCATTGAACTGGATCCTGCTCAACGTGCTCCATTGCCCACTCCAGCTCAGGATACGAGGCGCCGATCTGCATTTCATCCGTGCGGTCATCGCCCCACAAACCATCGGTAGGCGCCGCCTGCTGAATTTCCATTGGAACGCCCAAATGAGCCCCCAGAGCAAATACCTCCGTCTTCATCAAATCCGCAATTGGGCTCAAATCCACACCTCCATCCCCGTATTTGGTGTAAAATCCGACCCCGAAATCCTCCACTTTATTTCCTGTCCCCACCACGAGTGCGCGGCGTTGAGCCGCCAGGGCATACAAAGCCGTCATTCTCAATCGTGCACGCGCATTGGCTAATGCAAGTCCGTCAGAGGCATCCTCTTGCTGTGGCAAGGCCAATCGAAACGCTTCATACGGTGCCGTCAAATCGATGGATTCCATGCGCACAGCGGCGAAGGTTTTCGTCAACTGGTTCATATGCAATCGCGCGCGATTGACTTGATCCGGGTGCTGGTGAATGGGCAATTCAACCACGTGCGTGGACAACCCTGTTCGCGCACACAACGCAGAGGTCACGGCAGAGTCAATCCCCCCACTAACCCCAATCACCCATCCTTTCTGCCCTGATTGATCAGCATACCGCTTGAGCCAGTCGATGATGTATTCCGCTACGCGGTCTGCTTGAAATGTTGTCAATATCATGCTCTCAAAACATCAATCCCACCATCAATTCCAATTGCCCGGATTTTCCGGACATGTTGACACCCTGATGCCTGGTCTGCGTTGCCCCCTCATCCACATGGTAGAGAACTCCATCGGCAACGGTACCCTGAATCACCTCAAAATCTTCATACTGGTTCCGAATGCCCACATTGTACCGGATGCCCAAGGCCAATGCCGTGGTGCCGGTGAACCTCCTCTCCAATCCAAGTCCGACAATCAAAGCGGGACGGAAAAGACGTGTTTGATTTGTTAAATCCACATCCAATGGCAAACCCGGCAATTCAGATGCCGTCAATACAGGCACCCAGTTTTGTAGAGAATCCTGCAGTGCAACAGTCGTTCGACTCGCCTTCCCTTCTGCCCGGACATTGAGCCCCAGCCCCAATCCAAATTGACCCCAATAGGTCGTGTAGCCAATTTCCTTGGTCCGCATTTTAAAGGTCAAGGGCACCTCAACATATTGAAGCCTCTGAGCCAGCTCGACACGCTGAATTGCTGGAATCTGACCCGTTTCAGTCGCTTCAAAATAGGAGATCACCCCTCCTGTATGAAACACATTCACGCCCGTACCAATGGCGTACGTATCCGTGAATTTCGCATCGAAGATAAATCCATAACCAAAATGTGCAGAGGAACGCAACGCCTCATGAGAAAACCCTCTCGGAACGCCAAAACCCACATTGGGCGAGAGGGTCAAACCCAAATGGAAACCCTGACCAGAAGATCCCGTGGCTGCGAGCAACATGATTCCACAACAAACTCCTTTATAAGTCTTGGAGAGTAAAGTCAAAAAGCGATGGGTCTGTTTCATCTTTGCGTTTGTCCAAAACTAACGCGGAAGAACCTGCGATATTCGACTCCAACATGCCAATTCTCACTAAAGCTTGTTCAAGAAAGTGGTTCCAAGCCCTGTTTCTCTTCACCATCGTCACAAGCTTGCCAGCGTGCTCAAGCAACCCCTGGGCAGTCGACCCCAATGACATCACCCTGAACAGTCCCTGGGAACCACTGGATCTGCTGGCTGTCTTGAGCAACCTCCCGCAAGACAGCACGGATGCCCTGGCAGTCTTCCAGGAACGTGCGGGCGATTTTGGTCCGTACTACCTCGAAGACATTTTGCGCATTGGACCTGCTGACAGCCTTCAGACTGTTCAAGAATTGAGCAGGTTTGTCAGCCACCCTGAAGTGTACCCCATTGCCGAAGCCATCGATTCCACAAGCGGCACCACCGCGAGAAAGACCTTGCAGTCGCAGGAGTTGGAAGCGGCATTCAAGCGGTTTCACCACCACTTTCCGCAAGAACCCATCCCCCAATTGGTTTGGATGAACAGTGGATTCAACCACGCCATTTACCCCACGCGCGATCATTTAGCTGTTGGCCTCGAGTGGTTTTTGGGAGCGAACCACCCGGTTGTCCAATCCTTACCGCCTCATATGTTTCCCGCCTACCAACGTGAACGCATGGAACCCAACCGTGTCGGACCAACCGCTTTGCGCGGCTGGCTACTGGTTCACTTTAGCGACCCTTGGTACGCCCCCAAAACGTGCGCTGACGAGTTGCTCTTCTGGGGGAAAACACTCTTTATCCTGGAGCAAATTATGCCCAACACTCCGTCCTATTTACTCATGGACTGGACCGAGGAGCATTGGGATTGGGCCGTGGAAAATGAGCGACAAGTATGGGTTGAACTTCAGCCACAAGGAGAATTATTTGAGACCAACCGACTTGAGTTTGGGCGCTGGTTCAATGAAGGCCCCTTTACACGGGCAGCCTCGATACCACAAAAAAGCCCGGATCGCTTGGGCGCTTGGATTGGCTGGAACGCCGTGCGCGACTATATGAATCAGCATCCCGAGACGTCATTGAATGAACTGATGCACATGACCGATCCACTTCCTGTGCTCAAAGCATACCGACCCGACCGTTGATGCCCGACCTTCGCACCCTTACTTTTTACCATGGCTGAATCCAATATCCACATCACCGTCTCTACTGACGAAAACAAGGTGCCTTCCAAAATCATGTGGACCGCTGAAGACGGCAACGTCAACAATCGAGAAGCCAAAGCCATGGCCCTTTCGATGTGGGACGACCTCGATGGAACCGCCATGCGCATGGATCTGTGGACCAAGAAGATGAGCGTTGAAGAAATGCAGCACTTTGTCTGTCAAACCATGATGACCCTAGCGGATACATTTGAGCGCGCAACAAGCGACAAAGACCATGCAGGCGCCATTCGTGGATTCACCGAAGAGTTGGCCAAGCGCCTGGGCGTTCTCAAGGACGACTAAAAGACCCTCAGGCGTTTTAAATGTTCTCGAACAAGGCGTTGGTCTGCTCAATGAAGCGCAACAATTCATCTCTGCCGTCCCCCTTCTCAGCACTTGTGATGTAGACCGGTGGCATGCGATGCCATTGCTTGAGCATGACCTCTTCGTAATGCGGTAAAAAAGCCGCTCTTTCCGCTTGATTCAACTTGTCAACTTTGGTGAAGACCATCACAAATGGAAGGTTATTTTCACCCATCCAAGCCATGAATTCCATGTCCACTTTTTGTGGTGGATGACGGCTATCCAATAGCATCATCACACACATCAAGTTGGATCGACTTGTCAAGAATTGTTCACTGGTGCGTTGCCATTTGGTGCGGCTCGTCTTGCTGACCTTCGCATAGCCGAAACCCGGCAAATCGACCAGATACCAGCACGTCTCTTTTTCCAGGTTGATGGCGAAGTGATTGATCAATTGCGTCTTTCCAGGAGTGCCCGAAATTTTGGCCAGGCTGTTGCGATTGGCCAGCATGTTGATCAAAGATGACTTCCCTACGTTGGACCGCCCGATGAAGGCATATTCCGGAAAATCAGGCGCCGGGCACTCTTTCGGGTGCGCACTGGACTTCATGAATTCTGCCGTGTGTACGTCCATCATCAAACAGCTTGACCCATTCCACGGCTGACATACCAAGCATCCAATAGCGCATTGAACTGCTTAGGATGCTCCATCATGGGTGCGTGACCGCATTCATCAATCCAGAACAACTCGCTGTCTGGAAATCCTGCTTGAAACTCCTCCGCGACCTCTGGCGGCGTAATGATGTCATTGCGTCCCCAAATCAAACAAACGGGAATCGACATGGAAGGCAGATCCTTGGACATGTTGTGTCGAATGGCACTTTTTGCAATGGCTAGAATTCTCAATATTTTCTCTCGGCTGTTGACTGCCTCAAAACACTCATCTACCAATTCATCCGTCGCATGCTTTGGGTCAAAAAACGTCACTGCGACCTTGTCCCGAATAAAGGTCTTGTCCTCCCGTCGCGGAAAGCTATTCCCAAAGGCATTTTCATACAAACCGCTACTCGCCGTAAGCGAAAGGCTGGCAACACGATCCAGATTGTCACGGGTGAAAATCAAGCCGACGTGACCGCCTAAACTGTTGCCCAACAGGTGAACCTTCCCCAGCTCGAGCTCATCTACAAACCCCTCAATGTGTTTGGCGATGTTTTTGGCACTCGTACTGAGCATCGGGAGTTCGTAGATCGGCAGCATCGGAATGATGACCCGAAAACGATTCGAAAAATGATCTAAAACGTCAGCAAAATTGCTCAGCGCGCCAAAGAGACCGTGCAGCACAACGAGTGGCTCACCACTCCCCGCCTCCACGTATTTATACTCTCCGCGTTCTATGATGGTCGGTGCTTCCATGTATAATGATTTGCGTCTAAGAGTCCTTGAAAAAACACTCTTGCAAAGGAACACCATGAATTCTCTGGAATCCGAAGAAAAAAACGACGCTGTTCCACGTTGAAGTGTTCACAATTTCTGTGGATAACGTGTGAATAGCGTAATTCCCATTCTAACCTAGCCATTCCGCAAGAGCCTATCCCTGCTCAAAAACAGCCCTTTTCCACCTAAAGACTTTTCCACAAAGTGGGAGAAAGTGGCGATTAATGGGAGAAAGTGGGAAATTCTAGATATTTTTGAAAAGCGAATCAGCCATGCTCAATCTACTCGGAGAATACAAGTGTAAAATCGACGTCAAAGGACGTCTGATGTTTCCTGCACCACTCCGTCGGCAGCTAGAATTGATTCTACACCACGGCTTGGTGGTGAACCGCGATATTTTCGAAGATTGCCTGGTCATCTATCCGCAACCTGAGTGGGACAAAGTCAATCAAGAGATGTCGCGCTTGAGTCGATACAACCGAAAGCACCAGCTCTTCCAACGGAAGTTCATGAAGGGCGCGACGCACGTTGAGCTGGATGGATCAGGCCGAATCAACCTCCCTTCGCTCCTGCTCGAGCACGCAGGAATCAATGCCAAGGAGGACAATGAAATCATTGTATCCGGGCTCGGTGAAAAAATCGAAATCTGGAGCAAGGCACGTTATAGCGCCTCTGTTCTCGATGACAACGAAGATTTTGACTTCGGTGATTTGGCAGAAGAAGTTCGCCGCGATCTCGAACCCGGCAGCGAAAACTGAGCATGAGCGCCTCCACCTACCATATACCCGTTCTGCCCGAGGCCAGCCTCACAGGACTCGGAATAGGCACCCAGCAACACGGTGTATTCGTTGACGCTACGTTTGGAGGCGGCGGCCACACGCAGCTCATGCTCGATCGCCTCGACGAAGGTTCCCGTATTTACGGTTTTGACCAAGATCCCGACGCTCTAGCCAATGTCCCGCAGGACACCCGGTTTGAATTGATTCCGGAGAACTTCCGCTTCATCCGCAACTTCCTGCGGCTCGCGGGTGTACGAACCGTGGATGGCATCCTCGCTGACCTTGGTGTCTCTTCCCATCAATTCGACCAAGCAGAACGCGGTTTTTCCATTCGAGGAGAAGCCCCATTGGATATGCGCATGAATCCGAAAGAAGGGAAAAGTGCTGCTGACCTCATCGCTAACTGCTCCCCCATTGAATTGACCCGGATTTTCCGCCAGTATGGGGAAATCAATCGGCCTGACAAAGCCGCTTATGCCGTGGAACGTGCACGTCAGTCGCAACGGATTCACACCACACGACAACTCATGGATGCCTTGGTCGGCCAAGCTCCAAGA
This sequence comes from uncultured Flavobacteriales bacterium, assembly GCA_937881575.1. Classification (GTDB taxonomy): domain Bacteria; phylum Bacteroidota; class Bacteroidia; order Flavobacteriales_D; family Sanyastnellaceae; genus UA16. The sequence goes on from CALGEI010000054.1 coordinate 28,624, forward strand.
GGCCGTGAGAATAAGTTCTTCGCTCAAGTATTTCAGGCCTTGCGCATCGAAGTCAATGACGAAATGGGAGCGCTCCGCACCTTGCTCGAATCTTCCATCGAATTGCTGCCAGAGGGCGGGCGGCTCGTGGTCATTTCTTACCACAGTCTCGAAGACCGCTTGGTGAAGCACTTCATGCGTTCCGGGAATTTCGAAGATGCCATGCAGCGAGACTTCAAGGGGCAACTTCTCGCGCCCTTTGAACCGATTTCACGCAAAGCCATTGTGGCAGAGGCGAACGAAATCGAAGCCAATCCACGCTCCCGCAGCGCACGCCTTCGCATCGCTCAGCGCACAGGATTTTCTCCAGAGGCTGACTCCTCGAATACGCAATTGGCATGAAATCTATTTTCAGCCGACTCCTTCAACGCAAAGAGGAAAAGACCCTGCCCACCCCCAAAGGGAACCGGGTACTTTCAGAAAAAGAAATTGCACACCAGCAAGAGAAGCTTCAAACGCAGCGAACCCAAGAAGCCGCCAGACAACGTGCCATTCTCTCTGCTCAATCAAACGGTCCGCGCAACCTCCCCAAATCGCACGAGACCAAGACGAAGCGCGCAACTAAGCCCTCCCTTTGGACACGCCTCAGCACTAGACGAAAGAAAGCAGATCCGCAAGCCCGTGCAGCAAAGCAAAAGAAAAACGCCATTGGACCGGTCATTCGCGATTTGCTCAGCGGTGAGTTCTTGACCACGGAAGGTGTCACACGCCACATCCCCTACCTCCTCTTTATCAGCGGCTTGTTCATTGCCTACATCGCAATGGGCTACCAGTTCGAACGCATTGAACGTGAGAAGAGGAAGACAAAGGAGCACATCGAGGAATTAAGCGCAGAATTCAAAACGCTCCAAGCAGACTTCGAAAGCCGCCTGCAACAAAGTAGCGTTGAAAAGAGCATTGCGGAACTAGGCCTCATCCAACCGGTTGAAGCCCCCTTCTTGCTGGAACAAATCCGACAAGAGCAGCCATGAAAAACCAACGCGAAATCGCTTTCCGTGGCTGGCTGATCTTTTCGGCTTTTGTCATCCTTGGCTTCGCCGTCTTCGGGCGCATTCTCTGGATCCAGAGCGCAGAGCACGACCAATGGAAAGCAATCGGTGAGCGTTTCGAAAGCAGCGTTCGTTCGATTGAACCTTCACGCGGTCAGATCTACGCCTCCAACGGCAGCGTTTTGGCCACCTCAGTCCCTGTTTACGAAGTCCGATGGGACAGCAAAAGCGAAGCCATTCAATGGGACCAATTCGATCGTGACCTCGACAGCCTCTGCCTGGGACTGAGCACGATTTTACGTGACCGCTCTGCAAGTGAATACAGGAATGTCCTGCGCGCAGGACGAAACGGAGGCCGTCGCAACGTTTTGATCGCTCGCCGCGCAACCTATTTGCAACAAAAGGAACTCGCGAAGCTTCCCTTCGTGCGCCGAGGTCGGTTTAAAAGCGGTTTCACATTTGCCCGAAATGAGGTGAGACGAAGACCATTTGGCGACCTAGCCGGCCGCACCGTTGGCATCGACCGAGAAGAAAATCGGGTCGGACTGGAAGGCAGTTGGAATGAATCCCTTGCCGGCGTCACAGGCAAACAATTGCAACGCCGCATCTCTGGAGGCGACTGGATGCCCGTGTCGGATGACTACATCGTCGAGCCGCAGGCAGGTTTGGATGTGATTTCAACCATCGATATGCATTTGCAAGATGTCGCATCGCGCGCTCTTGAGCGACAACTCTTAGAGCACAACGCAGCTTGGGGAACGGTGATTCTAATGGAAGTCGCTACGGGTAAAGTCCGGGCCATGTCCAATCTCACCCGCGACGGCAATGGCGATGGAGCGCAGCCCCCGCGCTATTACGAGTCTTACAACCACGCCATCGGTACCGCAGTTGAGCCCGGCTCAACGTTCAAACTCGCTTCACTGATGGCTGCGATGGAAGCCGGGGGAATAAACCCCGAAGAAGACGTTGACACTGGAAATGGCGTAGTCTCCTTTCACGGTCGGAAAATGTCCGATTCCAACGCCGATCAAGGGGGCCATGGAGCCCTCAATTTGGAAGAAATATTCGCATTGAGCTCCAACGTCGGCACGGCGCTGACCGTCAAAAAAGCCTTCGAAGAACGCCCGCAAGTTTTCCTAGACGCCCTCAATCGAATGGGCGTAAGCGACCCCACCGGAGTTCGACTCAATGGCGAGTCGCAGCCACAGGTCTATAAAAAAGCCGGTGAGGATCGATGGTCTAAGATTTCCCTGACGCAAATGGCCATTGGGTATGAATTGACCCAGACCCCGTTGCAAACCTTGACATTTTTCAACGCAGTCGCCAACAATGGTACCCTGGTTCGCCCATTGCTCGTTGAAAGCACCGAGTACAATGGTCAACCCGTAGCGCGATTTGATACGGAAGTGATCCGGAAAAACATCTGCTCTTCGAACACGTTGGAAACCTGCCAACGCATGCTAGCCCGTGTCGCGGACCCAGAAGGCAACGGAACAGCCCAGTACATTTTTGCCCAAAGTCCTTACCGCGTCGCCGGTAAGACAGGCACGGCTCGAATCGCAGGACCGCAAGGATACGACGGACGATACCGCGCCTCTTTTGCAGGATATTTTCCTGCTGAAAATCCGCGATATTCATGCATTGTTGTCATAGCGGACACACAAAGTGGCGCCTATTATGGATCGACCATCGCTTGCCCCGTTTTCAGGGATGTCGCCAACAAAGTCTACGCGACCGACCCGACCTTCCACCACACCACCACGGGACCGTTGGCCAAAGCGCCGCATTTGCCCGGCTCGAAAGACGGAGCCAAAGCCGAACTCATCGCCTTGTACGATGCCTTTGGACTTCCTTTTAGCACTGAAGGCGAATCGGACTGGGTCAGTGTAGAAACCTCTTCGGATCAAGCAGCACTCACAGAACGATCATTCGAACCCAACAGCGTACCCGATGTGCGCGGCATGGGACTCAGAGACGCCCTCTATTTATTAGAAAATGCAGGACTCACCGTCAAATCTGACGGCGCTGGCACGGTTCGTCGGCAATCCATCCGTCCGGGAACAGCGCTCCGCTCCCGCCAAATAATCACCCTTGAACTCTCCTGATTTCTCATGAAGCTATTGAAAGACATCCTTTACGGAACGCGCATTCAGGAAACCACAGGGAGTACACACGTGGCGATAGAAGACGTGGCTTTTGATAGCCGCCAAGTGAAAGCTTTCAGCCTATTTGTAGCCGTTCCTGGCACCCAAATGGATGGGCATCACTTCATCGATGAAGCCATTGCCAAAGGTGCCATTGCCATCGTAGCCGAAAAAATCCCTGAAGAGAAAAAAGAAGGCATTGCCTATATCCGCGTGCACGATACGGCCGCTTCACTCGGCCCCATTGCCGCAGCCTTCTATGATCACCCGAGTGCAAGCATGAAGGTCATTGCGGTCACGGGAACCAACGGAAAAACCACTACGGTCAGTTTGCTGCACCAGCTTTTCCGTTCAATGGGGCGCAAAGCAGGCATGCTCAGCACCGTTGAAAATAGCATTCTTGACCGCGCCATACCAGCCACCCACACGACACCCGATGCACTGCAAATGCAACGCTTGTTTCGCGATATGGCAGACGCCGGTTGCCGCTATGTTTTCATGGAGGCGAGTTCGCACAGCATTCACCAGCACCGCCTTGCTGGAACCCAATTGGCAGGAGCCGTTTTTACCAATATCACGCACGAGCACTTGGATTACCATGGTGATTTCAATGGATACATCCAGGCAAAGAAGGGTTTGTTTGATCTATTGACTAGTGAGGCCTTTGCCCTCTACAATCAGGATGACCCCCATGGGATGGACATGGTCCATGACACCAAAGGACGCATTGTCGACTACGCTTTGACCTCCATGGCTGATTACAGAGGACGCATTGTCGAAAACCAACTCGACGGTCTGCACTTGCATGTATCGGGGCACGATGTGTATTCCCGCTTAATCGGGGGATTCAATGCTTACAACTTGATTGCTGTGTACGCCGTAACAAAGGAGCTCGGCATGGAGACCATGGAAGTCTTGACGCATTTATCCATGCTCAAGCCTCCTCCTGGACGCTTTGAACAAGTGGCAGCGCCAGAAGGCGTAACGGCAGTGGTTGATTACGCACACACACCCGACGCGCTCGACAACGTACTCAAGACGATTGACACCTTCCGAACAGGGAATACACAGGTCATCACCGTTGTTGGATGTGGGGGCAATCGGGACCGAACCAAGCGACCCATTATGGCCAAAGTGGCGGTCAAATGGAGTGATCGAGTCTTTTTGACTTCCGACAATCCGCGCAACGAGAATCCAGACGAAATCATCGAAGACATGCGCCGTGGATTGGACCCCATTGAAGCGCGCAAATGCATTGCCATTGCCAACCGTCGTGAAGCCATTCGCATGGCCGCTCAACTGACCCAAAACGGTGACATCGTCATCGTCGCAGGCAAAGGCCATGAAACCTACCAAGAGATTCAAGGGGTACGCCACGACTTTGACGATCGCTTGGAATTGATAAACGCATTCAAACTCGTCTAATGCTCTATCATCTGTTCACCTATCTGGATCATATTTGGGACCTTCCCGGTGCCGGTTTGTTTCAATTTATTTCTTTCCGGGCAGCCATGAGCTTGATGACATCGCTCGTCATCGGCATCCTATTCGGAAAGCGGATCATTGAGTGGCTTCAACTCCAGCAGGTGGGTGAAATCGTTCGGGACTTAGGGTTGGAAGGTCAAATGAACAAACAAGGCACGCCTACCATGGGTGGCTTGATCATTCTCGCCGCCATCATCATCCCGACACTTTTATTTGCCGACTTGTGCAACATCTACACTCAGATGATGCTGCTCGTGACCGTGTGGCTCGGCACCATCGGATTCATCGATGACTACATCAAGGTTTTCAAGAAAAACAAAGACGGACTTGCTGGCCGCTTCAAAATTATTGGTCAAGTTGGCGTTGGAATTATCGTCGGCGCCATCATGTGGTGGCATCCTGATGTCGTCGTGAAAGATCAAGCCGATCGGCAGTTCATCGGAGAAACCGTGAGCATGACAGCCACGGACGGTCAAACATTCGAAGTCTTTGACCCGAAGGGCGGTCGACCGATTTGGGAAGCCAAGAAATCCTCACAAACCACCGTCCCCTTTATCAAGGACAACAACTTCGACTACGCCTGGCTCATCGAATGGATGGGACCCAATGCCGCCGGTTGGGGCTGGATTTTCTTCATTCCGATCGTCATCTTAATCGTTACTGCGGTTTCAAATGGCGCCAACTTAACCGATGGCATTGACGGACTCGCGACGGGGACTAGCGCCATCGTAGGCCTCGGACTCGCCGTACTCGCTTACGTCAGTTCCAATGTCGTCATCGCAGATTACCTCAACATCGTTTACATCCCGTTGTCTGAAGAACTCGTGGTCTTCATCGCCGCCTTTGTCGGTGGGTGCATCGCCTTTCTGTGGTACAACGCCTTCCCAGCGCAAGTGTTCATGGGTGACACAGGCAGCTTGGCGCTCGGAGGCATCATCGCTGCATTTGCCATCGCCATTCGAAAAGAACTGTTGCTACCGATTCTATGCGGCATTTTTCTGATTGAGAATCTGTCCGTCGTGATGCAAGTTGCTTGGTTTCGGCACACCCGAAAGAAATACGGGGAAGGCCGCCGAGTTTTCCTCATGGCTCCTCTGCATCATCATTACCAAAAGTTGAGCATTCCAGAATCCAAGATCACGGCGCGCTTCTGGATTGTCGGCATTCTGCTGGCCGTCATCACCATCGTCACCCTAAAAGTTCGCTAATTCGTCATGGCATCCACTCGACTACCCATTCTAGGAGCAGGTGAAAGCGGTGTTGGCGCTGCGCGCTTGGCGCTATTGCATGACTTCGTGCCTTGCGTCAGCGACGCGGGCAAAGGTGTGGATTCAAAGCGGCATGAATTGGAAATCCTTGAAATTGAGTGTGAATTCAACGGCCACAGCAGCGAAACCATTCTCAAAGATGCACATGCACTGGGCTGGCTCATTAAAAGCCCTGGCATTCCGGAAGACAACCCGCTCATTGAAGCCCTTCGTTCAAAAAACATCGAAGTCATCAGTGAAATTGAATTCGCCAGTCGATTCGCACGCAAACAAAACGAGCAAGTCGTGGCCATCACAGGCGCCAATGGCAAGACGACAACGACTGCCTTGGTCGCTGCTCTGCTTCAAGATGCCGGTAAGGATGTCGCCTGCGTTGGCAACATCGGCAAGAGCTGGGCCCGTGATTTAGCTGAGCGTGAAAACCCTGCGGCTCACCAAGTGGTCGAAGTCAGCAGCTTCCAACTCGATGGCATCACCTCGTTTCGCCCCAACATTGCCATTCTATTGAACATCACGCCCGATCATCTCGACCGATATGGCGATGACATCGGACGGTATGCGGATGCCAAGTGGCGGATCACGGCCTTCCAAACTCCAGACGACTTCTTGATTCTCAACGCCGAAGACGACTTGTCCATCGAGCGCTGGAAGTCTTCAGAAAAACAGCACGGCACACGTGCTCGCGTAGTGGCCGTATCCACGCGCAAAACGCTCAATTCCCTTCGCAAAAACCTCCAAAAACAAGGACTGCATCCTTGGGGAGTTGCCGGGGTTGATCAGAGCAAACAACCACAACGATTCACGATTCACATTCCTCATCAAAAACCATTTACCATGACCATCCAAGAATTGGCATTGCAGGGCAAACACAACCTGTACAACAGCATGGCTGCCAGCGTCGCAGCACGTGTTCTCGACCTACGTAGCGAAGGCATTCGCGAGAGCCTTAAACAGTTTGACGCCATTGAACACCGCATGGAGTTCGTGAAAGAAGTCAACCAAATTAAATTCATCAACGATTCAAAAGCCACGAACGTGAACAGCACTTGGTTTGCTCTTGAGAGCATGCGCGGTCCCGTCATTTGGATTGCTGGCGGAGTGGATAAGGGCAATGATTACAGTTCCCTCATGCACCTGGTCACCAACAAGGTGGACCATCTGATTTGCTTGGGCAAGAACAACGAAAAGCTCCTCGCGACATTTGGCGACCGCGTGCAAAGCATTCATGAAGTTGAAGATGCCAGCGTAGCGGTTCAACTCGCATATGATTTAGGCATGCCCGGTCATAGTGTTCTGCTTTCACCTGCTTGTGCCAGTTTCGACTTATTCGGATCGTACGAAGAGCGGGGGCACGCATTCAAAAAGGCGGTCAAGGGTCTCTAAAAATGAGTCTGTTTTCGCAAGAACAGGCCGCCACAAGCGGCCACTTAACGCTGAACAAGCGCATCGGTGCCTGGCTCGAAGGTGATAAGGTCATTTGGATGGTTACCTTGATTCTGAGTCTGTGTTCACTGCTCGCTGTCTACAGCGCCATTTCGTCGTTGGCCTACAAATCGGACGGCGGTTCTCTGCGATTTTTATTCAAGCAAGCGACCATGCTCAGCATCGGCTGGGTCGTCATGCTTTTGATTCACAAAGTGAATTTTCGCTATTTCTCTCGAATTTCTCAAGTCTTGATCTGGGTGGCTGGGATTCTGCTCATCCTCACACTTTTGTTCGGCGCAGACATCAACGACGCCAAACGGTGGCTGCGCATTCCATTCGTTGGATTGACTTTACAGACCTCTGATTTTGCCAAAGTGGTGCTCGTCACCTTCGTGGCCCGAGAACTCACGCAGCGACGCATGCAGTTGCATGATTTTCGCAATGGCGTTTTGCCCATTCTTGTTCCCATCGGGGTCATCTGCGGATTGATTTTACCCGCCGACTTCTCCACCGCTGCAATGCTCGCACTGGTTTGTGTCGGCATGCTCTTCATCGGCGGAATTCCCTGGAAACATCTTTTCCGAATTGGAGGATTCGGTATCATGGCCCTCTTTGTGCTGTACGGCATTGGAAAAGCCGCTCCTGAGTTATTGCCCCGATTCGGAACTTGGGCCGGCCGAATAGAACGTTTTGCGGGCGTCAACGAAGCCGCAGAAGGAGACGCGCTCGATTATCAGATCGAGCTCGCGCAAGTCGCAATCAACCGGGGTGGTCTGTTGCCCCACGGGCCGGGTACAGGGACCTCACGGAATTTCCTTCCCCACCCGTATTCCGACATGATTTACGCCTTCATCATTGAGGAATGGGGCGCCATCATGGGAGGGCTGGGCTTGGTATTGCTTTATCTCATTCTCCTGTTTCGAACGATTCGAATCTCCACACGCTGTCCACGGCATTTTGGTGGGCTGCTGGCCATGGGGCTTGGCATCTTGCTCGTTTTTCAGGCGATGATCAATATGGCCGTGGCTGTGCGGCTTTTCCCAACCACAGGCCAGCCGCTCCCCTTGGTTTCCTACGGAGGCACCTCCATGGTTTTCACGTGTTTGGCCATCGGCATGATCTTGGCCGTTAGCCGTTCTGTCACCGACCCCAAGGGTTGGGAACAAACCAGTGACGCTTTGGACGCCAAAGACCGGGAACGGGGAATCGGAAACCGCTTCATCGACACCGCAGCCAGTGAGCAATAAAAAGTCCCTTCAGCGTGTGGTCATCTCCGGAGGAGGAACTGGAGGTCACATTCACCCCGCTCTCGCCATTGCCGATGAAATCAAACGGAGATATCCGCAATGTGACATTCAATTCGTCGGGGCCAAAGGGCGCATGGAGATGGAAAAAGTTCCCCAAGCCGGTTATCCCATTCAGGGATTGTGGATTACCGGCATTGATCGAAACTGGAAAAGCCTTCGGAATTGGCTTTTCCCCTTGAAGTTGATTCACAGCCTCATCCAAGCCCAACGCTTGCTTCGCAAGTGGGACCCCCAAATCGCTATCGGCGTCGGCGGATTTGCCAGCGGGCCCTTGCTTCAGGTCGCTTCGCGAAGAGGCATCCGGACCTTGATCCAAGAACAGAATTCGTTCCCTGGGATTACCAATCGCATCCTGGCCAAAAAAGTCGACCGCATCTGTGCGGGCTTCCCAGGCCTCGAAAGGTGGTTTCCGGCAAATCGCATCATCGAAACGGGCAACCCACTCCGGAGTCATGTTGCCGCACTTGCAAGCGAAATCCCACTCCATGTGCTCCTCGATGCTCGCCATCATTTCCGATTGAACAGCAGCCGCCCTGTCGTCTTTATCATGGGCGGCAGTCTGGGAGCCTTGTCCATGAACGAAGCTGTGCAGCACCTGTGCAAACACCATTCCAATGGCCTTCCTTTTGATGTGTTGTGGCAATGCGGAGGACGCTATGAAAATCGCTGTCAAGAATGGCTCAAGGCCCAGAATTCAATCGCAGCAAGTCAGATTCGTTGCTTTGGATTCATCGACCGCATGGACTGGGCATACGCCGCTGCAGACGTCATTGCCAGCCGAGCCGGTGCGATGTCCATCGCTGAATTGTCCTTGGTCGGCAAACCGACCATTTTGGTTCCTTCTCCAATGGTCGCTGAAGACCACCAAACCCGGAACGCCCTTTCGCTCAGCGAGCGCGGTGGTGCGATCCTATTGAAAGACTCACAAGTCGTACTCACATTGGGAGAGACCTTGAAATCACTCCTGAACGATCCCGCCACCTGTGACCGCATGGCCCAAGCCATCCAACAGGCCGCTCGTCCAGACGCGGCCTCTCAAGTGGTTGATGCGGTTGAAGCCCTCATTGTATCGTAACATCCCATGTTGCATTTGAAATCCACTCGAACCGTTTATTTCATTGGCATCGGCGGCATCGGAATGAGTGCCTTGGCGCGATATCTGAAACGAAAAGGAGGCCTTCATGTTGCCGGGTACGACCGCGTTGCTTCGCGCGTTACGGACGCATTGATGGAGGAAGGAATCGCCGTCAACCACGACCATGATCGTCTCCCTGATTCCATTGCTGCTCTCCCCTCGGACTCCCTCTTGGTTGTTCGCACCCCGGCCGTTCCTCTGGAGCATCCGCACCACCTCACTTTGGCAGAAAAAGGGGCGCGCATCATCAAGCGGAGCGAATTGCTCGGAGAAATTGCAGATGAAACGCCTACCCTCGCTGTCGCCGGAACACATGGGAAAACAACGACTACTGCAATTTTAGCTCATCTGCTCGACGGATGTCCTGGAAAATGCAATGCGTTTTTGGGCGGAATCGCAACGGGCGTCAATTCCAATCTGTACTTGCATGAGAACGCCGCTTGGAACGTCGTAGAAGCCGATGAGTTTGACCGCAGCTTCTTGCACTTGCATCCTGCGTATGCGGTGATCACGAGCTTAGACGCTGATCACTTGGACATTTATGGGGATGAGGAAACCTTTCGTGAAGCGTTTCAATTGTTTGCTCAACAAGTGCAAAAAAGAATCCTCATCCACGCTGATGTGCATTGGCCAGAGGAGGATGTCGATCGGTACGGAGTCGTTTCGAATCGAGAAGAAGCCGCACTCTTGACCTATGCGGCTGTTCACCCCCAAGTCATCGCCGGAAGCTGGACTGCGGACGTCAAATTGGATGGGCTGTGGATGGAGCAAATGGAATTCCCCATGCCCGGAATCCACAACATTTCCAACGCATTGGCTGCTCTAGCATTGGCTCACCGCAGCGGAGCGCCCATGGAAATCTGTCGACAACGGATGCGAACCTTCCAGGGAATCCAGCGGCGATTCTCTTACCAAATCCGAGAAGAACGCGGAGTCTTTATTGATGATTATGCACACCACCCCACGGAATTAAAAGCCGCCATTGAAACCGCGCGCACCCAACATCCAGGCAAAGCCATAACGGGCATTTTTCAGCCCCACTTATTCAGCCGGACACGCGACCACTTGATGGAGTTCGCCTCTGTTCTGAGCACTTTGGATCATCTTATCCTGCTCCCTGTTTACGCCGCAAGAGAAATACCCATTCCTGGAATCGATTCACAACGGCTGTTTGAAAACATCCCGAACCCCACCAAACATCTCATTGATTCAGAGCGGATATTCGATTGCTTGAAAGCGCATCCACCTGAAGTGCTGATGACATTGGGAGCCGGAGACATCGACCGGTCTGTTGCCCCATTGAAACAGTGGCTTCTGGAGGACTTGAACCGATTCAAACAAACGAAGACAACGCCAGCACCATGATTCAACGCCTCCTGCCCATCGCTCTAACCGTCCTGCTTCTCGGGGCCACCGGAGCTTTGGTTGGATTTGCTTTGAGTGAAGAAGCCGAAATAGTTTACTCTGGATTGGACGTTGAAGTCGAAGAAGTCAAAGGCATGTTTTTTGTCGACGCCGCAGGGGTGCGAGATGCCATTCTTCAACACGATAGCATTGCCGGATCTTGGGTTCAAGCAGTCTCCCTTCAGGACGTCGAAACCTGGATTCAATCCATTCCCGCCGTTGATGACATTCAAGTATATCCTGGATTGGATCGTGTGCTCCATGTGCGCGTCTCTCAAAAAGAGCCGGTCGCACGTCTCCACAAGGGATCCGATCAGGACGATGTTTACATGGACACGAACGGCGACCCTCTCCCCTTATCCCCCTATTTCACAGCACGGGTTCCCATCATCCACGCCGCATCGATGGACCAGGCTCAAGAAGCTTTTGCACTGATCCAATCCACGTGCAAACACCCCATTTGGTCCGCATTCATCGACCAAGTTGAAGTAGGGGTCAACGGCGAACTCGAAATCGTACCCCGAATCGGAGGTGCCCGTGTAGCCCTAGGGGACACCTCCAATCTACAGACCAAATTGAACAACCTATTGACCTTTTATCGAGAGCAAATTCGAAGAGGCAATTTGAACGAGTACAAACGCATCAACTTGGCCTTTGCCGGTCAAGTCGTAGCCCAACGCTATTACTAAGTCAACGCAACTCACCCAAAGAATGGAAATGGATCAACAAGCCCACAACGACGAATTGGTCGTCGGTCTCGATATCGGAACAACCAAGATTGCGTGTTTCGTCGGCCGCAGGAACGAGCACGGTAAAATTGAAATTCTGGGATACGGCAAAAGTGAATCGGTCGGCGTTTCACGCGGTGTCGTGGCCAACATCGAACGGACTGTGGAGTCCATCCGAAAAGCCATCGACGAAGCAGAACGCACTTCAGGTGTCGCCATTGAAGTCGTCAACGTCGGCATAGCGGGGCAGCACATCAAAAGCCAACAGACGCGTGGCCAGCGCACCCGGGATGACTTGGAATCAGAAATCAGCAACGAGGACATCCAGGCATTGATTCAAGACATGTACAAGCAGGTGATGCAACCGGGCGAAGAAATTCTGCACGTATTGCCACAAGAGTACACGGTCGACAACGAACAAGGCATTAAAGAGCCTGTAGGCATGAGCGGCATTCGATTGGAAGCCAACTTCCACCTCATTATCGGTCAGATTGCAGCCATTCGCAACATCTACCGCTGCATTCAAAAAGCCAACCTCACGGTGGATCAATTGATTTTAGAGCCTCTTGCCTCTGCTGCAGCGGTGCTAAGCGAAGAGGAAAAAGAAGCCGGCGTGGCTCTGGTTGACATTGGTGGTGGTACCACGGACATTGCCATTTTTCAAGATGGGATCATCCGGCACACGGCAGTCATTCCTTTCGGAGGCAATGTATTGACTGAGGACATCCGTCAAGGGTGCCTCATCATGAAAAAGCAGGCAGAGCAACTCAAGCAACGCTTTGGATCCGCCATTTCAACGGAAATGAAAGACAATGAAATCGTATGCATCCCAGGACTTCAGGGGCGCAATGCACGGGAGATCAGCTTGAAAAACCTAGCCGCGATCATCGAAGCGCGCATGACTGAAATCATCGAGCATGTGCACTTTGAAATCCGCAATTCAGGATTTGCCGATCAGTTGATTGGTGGCGTCGTACTGACCGGTGGCGGATCGCAATTGCGTCATGTGACCCAACTTTTCCAATACGTGACCGGATTGGACTGCCGAGTAGGCTATCCAAGCGAGCATTTGGCTGAAGCTCCGGACGCACATGCTACAGCGCCAAGTTTCGCCACGGGCGTTGGTCTCGTCATCAAAGGCTACGACCGATTGGCTCCTAAAAATGACTCTGTAAAGGCAGAAGACATTCGCAAAGACGCTGAGAAATCACAGCGTATTCGTCTCATCGACAAGCTCAAGAACTACTTCGTTGAAGAGGAAGAGGAAGATTGATTCTTCTCATTGTAAACACTATCTCATTCCCTGAATTCTCCATTCATGAACGATTACAACAATTCATCAGATTCAAAGCCTGCGTTGCATGCTCCCATTAAAGTCATTGGTGTCGGAGGTGGCGGATCCAACGCTGTGAATACCATGTTCAACCGCGGCATCACCGGGGTCGATTTCATCGTTTGCAACACCGACGCACAAGCATTGGACGCCAGTCCAGTCCCGATTAAGATTCAACTCGGAGCGACACTGACCCGAGGGCAAGGCGCTGGATCCTTACCAGAAGTAGGACGCAATGCCGCCATCGAATCTTTGGATGACGTCAAAGAACTGATCGGAGCGGATACCAGCATGGTGTTCATCACTGCAGGCATGGGCGGTGGTACAGGCACGGGAGCTGCACCTGTGATCGCACAGGCTGCGCGTGACATGAACATCCTCACGGTGGGAATCGTCACCGTTCCCTTCCTTTTTGAAGGACGCCGGCGAACGGAGCAAGCCAATATCGGACTCGCTGAAATGCGCGATGCTGTCGACACCTTACTGATTATCCGCAATGATAAATTGCGTGAATTGTATGGGAATCTGACCATTCGAAAGGCCTTTGCCAATGCGGATGAAATCTTATGTACCGCTGCCAAAGGCATTGCTGAAGTGATCACATTGACTGGAGAAATCAATGTGGACATGAACGACGTGAATACCGTCATGCGCAATTCGGGGCGCGCAATCATGGGATCGGGCATGGCTTCTGGAGAAGGCCGAGCGAGTCTGGCCGTCAGTGAAGCATTGGAATCCCCTTTGCTCAATGATTGCGACATAACAGGCGCCAATTTTGTCCTGCTCAACATTACGTTCGGCACAGAAGAAATTCTGATGGATGAAATCATGGAGATCACCGATATCATTCAAGAATCGGCTGGCCAATCTGCCGAAGTCATTTGGGGATATGGCGTGGATCAATCACTCGAAGATGATTTGTGTGTAACGGTCATTGCTACCGGTTTTAAAGGCCAAGACCTCGATGGCGCATCACATGCCATGGCGCCCAAAAAAATCATGCTACTCGATGAGGAGCGTGAAGTCAAAAAGCCAGTGCAACCCGTTCAACAGCGAATGGACGATGCGGCTGTAGATGCACCTTACTTGCTCTCCGCTGAGCCCACAAGTGCGATTCAGGATTCGCCTGCGCCGGAATCAACACCAGTAGATTCAATCGAAGCAAGCCATTCGTCCGAGATCGAGTCCGATTCAGATCTTCATTTCAAATTGCTCAAGCCAAACGAAATAGACGACGAATCCGCACCGGCTGTCGCACCTGCTCCTGGCAACGACACCCCGGAAATCACTGTTTACACGCTCGACAGTGACCCGCTGCCATTGACATCAGATCTGCCCGATTTGGAAGGAATCCAATTCCAAGAGAAACAAGAGGAGCTCAAAACGCCTCAAGTGACAAACAACACCCCGCTCTCATCAGCAGGAAACGGACGCGATTCACAGGAAGCTCACCAATCCTCAAGGCCTTCTTTTTCGTCACCATCGGATGTAACGAAAACGCCGACCTCACGGACATCGCGCATTCAACAATTCACGCGAAAACTGAAGACGCCCGGTGGACTGGCCGATTTGGAATCTGAACCTGCTTACAAGCGACGTCATGTTGTACTGGACGACATCGACCATTCTTCGGCATCCCAGGTGAGTCGACTCAATCTGAGCACCGAAATTGATGACGAGGGTGAAAGCCACATTCAATTGAGAAACGACAACCCTTTTTTACACGATAACGTCGATTGAACATGTCACTGTACACCACCATATCTGAAGGCATCAAAGATGCCATGCGCGCCAAGGACAAAAATCGACTCTCCACTCTTCGAGACATCAAGAGCAAGCTCATGCTCGAAGCCTCCAAAACAGGCGCCGATGGCGATTCGATTGATGATGCCACTGCCATGGCCATTCTCAACAAGCTCTACAAGCAACGAACGGAAACTGCCACACTCTACGCAGAGCAAGGCCGCACTGATCTGGAATCAGAAGAACGCGCACAAGCCGAAGTCATTGAGTCCTTTCTTCCTACACAACTGAGTGAATCTGAAATTGAACAAAGGGTGCATGCCATCCTCAACGAAATCGGAGCCACATCCATGGCTGACATGGGGCGCGCAATGGGGGCCGCAAGCGCATCCATGGCAGGACAAGCGGATGGAAAGCTCATTGCAACGTTCGTCAAGGCTGCTCTTCAGAAGAACTGAGCCCATCATTTGTTAGAGTATGCCAACAGAGGCAATCGCTCTGTACATTGCATTTATCTTGCCTGTCTAAATAACGCCTGTCACAAGGCCATTCCGCTTTATCACACATCACATCAATGAAGACTACACTCCTGACTGCATTTGCAGCCGTCGCACTGACCGCAACATTGTTCTCTTGCAATGAATCCTCAACGGCCAATCCCGATGCGACCAACAAGCCTGAAGAAACAGGTGACGCCAAATTGGTTTCTACTCTCACGTTTGCTGATGGCAAATACAATTTAGACGGCGCTCTCAGCACTTGCAATTGGGAGGGGAAAGAAGCCTCAACAAAAAGTCATTCTGGAGACATCCAATTTCACAAAGGCAGCATCAGCATTGTGGACAATGCATTCAAAACTGCATTTGTTGGAATTGACATGAATAGCATCAATTGCACTGATTTAGAGGGTGAAGCCAAATCAAGTCTAGAAGGACATCTAAAATCTGATGATTTCTTTGGAACTGCCAATCATCAATACGCCACATTGGCTGTTGAGGCCGTCAAGACCAAAAATGGTGAATCCATGGCGGTAGGCAAACTCACAATCAAAGGCATCACCCAGCCCATCGGATTTCCGATTACCATGACCAAGGACGGAGACAACATCGTTGTCGACGGCACAATGACGTTCGACCGTTCTCAATTCGACGTCCGTTTTCGTTCAGACAAGTGGTACTCCGAACTCGGAGACAAACTCATTTACAATGACATCGATTTGAGCGTGCACATCGTTGCGCTGCCTGAGTGAATCGAGCAGCCACCTCATTCGCTGTTAAACAAGGACTCAAGCGCTTCATGGCACTTGGGTCCTTTGTATTTTGCACCATTGTCGTTGTTACCTCAACAATTACCCAATGCGTTGGACGAACTATTTCACTCATCCCGGAGACAACCGCTACTATGTCTTTGCCTTCAGCGAGGATGAGCACGCAGACGCGTTTCAACAACGCCTCAACAACGCCGGCATTGAGCATGAACGACACCATGAGCTGTTGGATGACCAGCCTCACCGCACTGATCACAGCGAATGGCTCTTCGGTGTCCACCGTCAATATTTCAAACAAGCGTTGGAGGCCAATCATCTGGTTCATGCTCAGTATCGCGAGAAGTTCATTCCGTCGGCTGGATTGCGCTGGGGCCTGCTCATCGGCACGCTGGCCGTTATCCTGTTGGCCCTTGCTGGAGCGTGGACCCAACGAGCCCACGGGCAGGCCATGCCCAATGGAAATGACTGGCAAATCGCCATCTCTACCAGTTGGGTAGCCCCTTTGCCATTGCTAATTGGTGAATCCATTGGAGTGGAAGAAGACGGTTTGGGTCTGGCGTGGACTCCGACGGGAGGCGCTAGTTTTGGCATGCGGTTGCTCCGGCATTTCCCTTCTGCGTGGAGCCTTGAAACGGGACTCGAAACCATGCGCACAACCTCCGATTGGGCACTGACATTTCAACCGGGATTCGCCAGCGGACAGATTCCTCTGAGTCCAGCATTATCAGACACCCTCTCCTTGCGCACTTCGCGCTATCGGATGCCCGTTTTGGCCCGGACACAGGTCCAACTGACCAACCAAACACGGTTTACCGCTGCGGCGGGAATCAGCGTGGATTTTTTGCTCAGCGATGCCTTTACCACGGGATTTCAATCCGTGGATGCCATTTACAGTGATTACCTCATTGAAGAAAACCGTCAGTATCGGGTTACCGTGCCCTTGCGCGTCGAATTGGGTTGGGAATTTCTTCCTACCCAAAAAGACCGTCCCGGAGTGTATCTCGGGGCTCTTTGGTGGCGCGAATGGAATGCCAATCGTTGGGGAGAAGCCACCTGGACGCGACAGCTAGAGACAGCGGATGTCCGCCTGTACATGGGACAAGCCGCATTCGCTTTGGAATGCCGTTTAATTTTGCCTTAAACCGGAGCTTGATCGACCCACTGGGTCACGTATTCCAACGGTTTTCGATGGCTCTTAGGCCACCCTTCTTCAGGATAACCCATGTAGAAGAAACCGAGCACACGCCCATCTTCAGGGAGACCAGCAAATACGCGCACTTCGTCCAAATGTATCATGGATGGCGTTGACCAAAATCCTCCTATGCCATGAGCTGTGCAGGTCAAGTACATGTTTTGAACGGCGCACGCCACAGCCAGCATTTCATCTTGTTCGCTAATCCTGCCTGCAGCGTCCGGGACCATACCGATCACCACCAAGGCCGAAACGCGTTGTCCTCGTCGCTCCAATTTCTCGAATTTCGCAGGTGAGAATGCCTCACCAGCTGCCGTTTTGTACCACGTCGCTAATTTCGGACCAATGGCTTGCATGCCTTCGTTCACAAACGCCGTGAATCGCCAAGGCTGCGTCATGCCGTGCGTGGGAGCCCATGTAGCATTCGTTAATGCCAACTCTACGATTTCACGGTGGACTTTTCTTTCGGAAAACTTTTCTGGCGAGAGACTGCGGCGATCTCGAATCAAATCGGTCACCTCGGATAAATTGTGGCGCATGGAATGAACTTGTGAGAATGGAATGGAAAACAAAGGACGAAGTTAAGGACAGCGCCCAAGGCAAAGAAGCTCATCACTGCGGCATGCACGTCCTTGCAATTTGTGCTACTTTTCGGCCATGCGATGGATGAACTTTTTTTGTGCCGTGGTCTTTTTTTGCACCCACACATTGGGGCAATCAACTTCTGATTCAAATGACAGCCTTTGGATCCGACATCTTTATGATGACGTCTTACTCAACGGGGAAGCTTATGACAATCTCCGCACGCTCACCAAAGACATCGGTCATCGCTTAAGTGGCTCGGAAAGTGCCGAAAATGCCATGCAATGGGGAGCTGACGTCATGCGTGCGTATGGCGCAGATGAAGTGCGGATCATGCCGGTCATGGTGCCCCATTGGACCCGTGGTCAAGTGGCGAGCGCCATAGCACGTTGGGGCGATGGACAGGAGAAGAAGCTCCATGTTACGGCGCTCGGAGGCTCCGTAGGCACGGATGCACTCTCTGAAGCGCAAGCCCGTGTGACGGTCGTGAAGCAATTGGAAGAGTTGCAAAATCTCCCATCTGACCAAACCGAAGGACGCATCGTTTTATTCAACCGCCCCATGGACCCCGTGCAAATCAACACGGGCTCAGCTTACGGGGGAGCCTACGATCAACGAGGCAATGGAGCGAGCGCTGCCGCCGCAGTGGGAGCCCAGGGAGCCTTGGTTCGCTCATTGACCCACGCACTGGACACCTTGCCGCACACCGGTGCAATGCGTTACCAAGAAGACGTCGACAGAATCCCCGCGGCAGCCATTTCAACGGTCGATGCCGCCTGGTTGGCGAAGGCCGTTGCCGAGTTTCCAGATTTGACCGTGCAAATGGAATTGGATTGCCAAGCATTCGACGATGTAGAGCAAGGCAACGTCATCGGCACATGGCATGGAACGGAGTTGCCGCATGAAATCATCACGTTGGGAGGCCATCTGGACTCATGGGACATCGGCGAAGGAGCGCACGATGACGGCGCTGGCGTTGTGCATACCTTGGAAGTGCTCCGTGTGCTCAAAGCCATCGGCTATGAACCGCGACGCACCCTCCGTTTTGTGCTGTTCATCAATGAAGAAAATGGCAACCGCGGTGGCATCACCTATGCGGAAAAAGCCCGTGAGGAAATGGAAAAAACCAATCGTGTGCATGTCGCCGCTTTGGAATCAGACGCGGGTGGTTTCGTACCCAGAGGGTTTAGAATTGATGCCTCCGATGATGCTACAGAGCTCATGCGCAGCTGGACCGATCTATTTGACCCTTACAACATCCACCAATTCAGACGAGGGGGAGCCGGTGTCGACATTTCGCCGCTCAAGGAGTTGACTCCCCGTCCCACCTTGGTAGGACTGAGTCCAGATGGTCAGCGGTATTTCGATTTCCATCACAGCGCACAGGATATTTTTGAAAACGTCCACAAACGTGAATTGGAACTCGGCGCAGCGACGTTTGCCGCAGCAGTCTTGATGCTAGACCAACACCTCCCTTCACCGATCAAGTGAAGCGAGTGATTAAGGGCAGTCCAAGTTGAAGTTGGCCAAAAGAATCAGCAAATCAAAGATGTTCACGTAGCCATCACCATTGATGTCATGCGGGCAGGGGTCCTCCTCTGACACTCCAATGCAAAGCGAAAGGACATCATCCCAAAAAGTACCCGGACCGCACTGATCGGAATTCAAATAGCATCCGAAATCGCAACTCCCATCGTCATTCAATGCGCTGGAATCGTAGTTACACGCCACTTCGTAGGTACAGCCCGCCGCTACATCCGGACAGCCCGGAGCAAATGGCATGAACAATGCTCCACCCTCCATCACGATGATGTGTTCGTCGATTGGCAAATCATAAAGTGCATCCACGTTTCCAGAGGGCCACGCCACAACGACCGAATCAATCAAAGTGGCACTACCCAAACCGAAGTGTTCCCAAGCACTGTTTTGCCCCAAGTAGCTTTCCCCTGCGAATCGCATATGGTACTGGGACATCCCTCCTGCGTGAACATAAATCTTGGCCCCGATGCCATCAAAATTACTCGCAACTCCTTCTGTTCCGATTTTAATCCAATGATTCCCATTGGGGGTGCCCTCGAGAATCTGAGCATACTCCCCTACGCGGTGCGAGACCAAATCTGGGAATCCATCCAAGTTGTAGTCCCCAACTGCCGTGGCAAATGACAACACATTGCTCGTGGGAAAATCTCCCACAGCCTCAGTGAAATTACCGGCATCGTTGTAAAATAGTCGGTCGGGGTGATCCGTATAAATGTCCATTACATCCGGATAGTCCGTGAAAACACTATAGCCTGTCGCGACATGCAGGTCTTCGTAACCGTTGTTATCGACATCCAACCAATTCGCCCCCCAACAGACATCATTGACCTGCACACTATCATTGGAGGTATTGCCCGCTTCTAAACCAAAAAAAGATCCATTGTTGCTCAAAAGCCAATTTCCATCATCAGCAAATGCCGTCAGGTAAATATCTTGAAATCCATTGTGATCAAAATCGGCGACCGAACCCGACATGCAATTGATCATGATATCAAGTCCGTAGTTCGCCGCACTTTCTTGAAAAGTGATCATGGCATTGGGCACTTGCTGCTCATAGAATTGATTGGCATAGATCGTTCGATCTCGGATGATGTGCAAATCCAGCAGGTCATCCTCATTGAAGTCCACCCATACACTTTGAAAGCTCTGGATTCCGAATTCATCCATCCCCTCTTCAATTGTTACTTCTTCAAAAAAGGTGTGTTCCGTTGCTTCTCCGGCTAAATTTCGATAGAGCTCATTGAACGCATCGGCATCAATCGCTGAGCTGTAATTGGTGATGTGTAGGTCCAAGAAACCATCCGCATCATAGTCGCCAAAAGCAGCGCCATAACTCTTACTCGGATCCTGGTCCAGTCCAGAAGTAGCAGATACATCGGTGAACGTGAGATCCCCATTGTTGCGATACAATCGATTCGGGGCCAATCGAAATCCCACAAACAAATCCCGATCACCATCGTTGTCTATATCTCCCCAAAGCACCATTTTCGCTTCATGACCGTAATCTGGAAAATCCAATTCCAACGGGATGAATCCGGTTCCGGTGCCTTCAAAAAAGTGTATATCGCCCTCGTAATCCGCGAATGTGAGATCATCGATGTAATCACCCGTAAAGTCAACAAAGCTCACTCCAGCTCCCAAATACCCGCCGAAATGGCCGGTCTCCAATTCAATGGTATTGCTCACATCCACCAGCTGTCCCACACATAATTTCGGAACACCAAACACACCCGTCCAAATCAAGGCGAACAAGGTCAGCCAAGAGGCTCGCCTTTGGACAGACTGATTGGAGTGGCGTTGCACGAACATCTTGCTGAACGTTAAGGATTGAATGAATGAATGAGGATGGATTGAATTCAACTTGGCGCATGTTATTCGGGACAAGGCACGTTGAAATCGGACAAGAACCACAGTAAATCATCCGTATTCACCAACCCGTCAAGGTTGATGTCCGCGGGGCAGTCATTTGTCGTTGCCTGCACGCATTGTCCTAACATTTCATCCCATTCCGTTCCCGGACCACAACTCTGGCTGCCATCGAAACAGTTGAAATCACATGATCCATCCTCCTCGAGCGCTTGCGGTTCATAATTGCAAGCTTGGGCATACGTGCAGCCGAGACACCCCGTGGGAAGACCTGGACAAGGATCCTCTGCAATGGACGCACCCTCTATCAAAACCAAAGATTGCAGCCCATTCACATCGAAATACTGGTCCAGCACACCCGAAGGCCAGAGAATCTCCAGCGAATCCGCCGCTTGCTGATTTCCTAAGCCGAAGATTTCCCAACGGCTATTTTGTCCTAGATAATTTTCACCGCAAAACGTCATGCGGTAGGTGACTTCACCATCCACATACACCGAAATTTTCGCCCCAATGCCGTCTCGATTGCTTTCCACGCCTTGAAGCATGATTTTGATCCACTTGTTGCTATTGGGCGTGCTTTTTAAAACCTGAGCGTACTCGCCCAAAGTGTGAGAGACTAAATCCGGAAAACCATCCCCATTGTAATCACCAACGGCACTAGCGAATGACAATTGATTGGTTTGAAGAACATTGGATGTGTCCTTTTCAAACACCCCTTCATTGTTCCAGAAAAAATGATTCGGAACATCGGGGTATTGCATAAATACTTGAGGATACTGGGAGTATTCGCTGTAACCCGTGGCCACGTGCAAATCATCCCAGCCATCGTTGTCTGCATCCAACCAATTTGCGGCCCAGGAGGTCAAATGAACTTCTGTACTATCCCCTGATTCAACGACATGCGGTGTAAAAACACCTCCCGAATTGTCCAGCAAAAAATTCCCTTCAAATAACCCGGCAGCCAGATACAAATCCAAATCGTGGTCTCGGTCGTAATCCGCTATGGACGTGGACATGCAATTGATGGCAAGATCCAATCCCATTGCGTGGGCCTCATTGCTGAATTCTCCGTTTTCTTGCCGATAGTATTTGTTCTCGAAGCATAAGCGGTCCTGGATCACATGCAGGTCCAGCTCATTGTTCTCATCAAAATCAACCCAGTGTCCCTGAAAGCTGTTGTCCATATTCTCGCCGATTGCGGACTGAAGGGTAACGTCTTCAAAAATCCCATCTCCAAGATTGTGATAGAGTTCATTGTGCGGGTAATCCTGTCCAATCACATAATTGGCAACGAACAAGTCCAACAAACCGTCCTGATCATAATCTCCGAAATTCGCGCCGTAACTCCGTTGATTGGATTGAGTAATGCCGCAAACTTCACTGATGTCATCGAACATCAAGCCGCCTAAATTGCGGTACAGGCGATTCGATGCCAGACGGTATGTGACAAATAGGTCTTGGTCTCCATCATTGTCAATGTCCGCCCATAATATGCCTTTCGCTTCATTGGCGTACTCCGGGAGATTCAAGTAAATTTCATTGAATCCCGTGCCATCACCCAAATAAAACTTGAGCATACCACCGTAATGGGCAAAACTCAAATCATCCAATCCATCGTTGTTGAAATCAGCCATGCTGATGCCTGCCCCCCAATTGCCTCCCGTGTGGTCTGTGTAAAGATTCACTTCATTGCTGACATCCACGAACTGCGCTGAAACCAGGCACGGCCAGGAGGTCAATGCCGCGAAAACACCAAAAAAGATTGGCCCGCAGAATCTTTCGACTCCAAGCCACTCGCCAAAGGTTTTCGAAAAAAAAGAAGCATGAGCCATGAACGAACAAATCAGAATGAATTGTTCAAATCATGCAGGTTCCTAAAAATACACAAAACAATTGACACATCCTACCCCTCCCTAACAGACCGTCTTGCGCGCTCAGACTCAGCAGATCCTACATGGGGCACAATGTTCCAAAAGAAAGCAGGAGCAATAATAAATCCTCTACCGTAACCAAATTATCACCATCGAGATCTGACGGGCAATTTTCAACGCACTGTTGAAGGTTTGGATTCCACATTGCTCCATCTCCACAAACGTTGGCAGCAAACCAACAGGAGAAATCGCAAGAACCATCATCGACCAAGGCCAGCAAATCGAAATTGCACGCTTGGACATAGACACAACCTGAGCCGTTATCAGCGCACGTTTCGGCTGTCTCACCTTCTGTGAATGTTAGACTCAAATTCGACGGCACCTCATAATGCACATCCACTAGCCCCGATGACCATTCCACTCGAATCGAATCAATGGTGACAGCTTCGCCCAATCCAAAGTGCTCCCATCGACTATTCTGCCCCAGATAATTCTCTCCGCAATACGTTTCTCGATACAAGGGAACCCCTTCGATCCACAATTCCAATTTGGTTCCTACGCCATCGCGATTGCTTATCGTTCCGACTGGCAATATTTTGAGCCAATTCTGGCCATTTGGCGTGCCCTTCCATACCTGAGCCGTCTCGCCAATACGGTGTGAAACAAGATCCATAAAACCATCCCCATCAAAATCAGATGTAGCCGTTGCAAAACTGAGGATGGATGGAGACTGAAAAAATGCGATGTCCTCACTAAAAGTCCCTTCAGTATTCATCCACATTCCGTCAGGCTCATCTGCATTCTGAACCAACACTGCCGGAAAATCATTGTAAGCGGCGATCCCCGTCGTAACGTGTAAATCCTCCCATCCATTGCAATCCGCATCAAACCATTGGCCAGACCAACACACTTCATTCATTACCAGCAGAGGCTCATCCAAAGCGACATACGATCCGTCTCCGTCATTTTCCAAGAAAACATTGCCCTCCAAACCACCACTTAAAAAAACATCCAAATCACCGTCCCGATCAAAATCACAGGGACTTGTGGACATGCAATTGATGGCGACATCCAAACCTATATCAGGAGCCACATCGACAAAGGTCAATTCAGCTTCATCCCCCATATTTCGATACAATAGGTTGGGATAAATAAAGCGGTCTCGAACAACATGCAAATCAAGCTTTCCATCCCGGTCCTGGTCCATCCACTGCCCCTGAAAACATTGAAGCAGATCGCCACCGACACCCAATTCTGATGTTACATTCTGAAATTGTCCTCCACCCAGATTTCGATACAATTCATTTCCAGGTAAATCTGACGCATACGAGTAGTTGGAAATAAACAAGTCCAACAACCCATCATGATCAAAGTCTCCGAAACAGGCACCAAAGCTTCTTCGGTCATCTTGGGCAATGCCGCACGTTTCACTCACGTCTTGCATCACCATACCCCCCAGGTTCAGAAAGAACTTATTGGGCGCCAATCGATACGTCACCAACAAATCCTGGTCTCCATCATTGTCTACATCAGACCAAAGAATCCCTTTAGATTCCGCCTCAGGTAACGTCAAACCCAAATCAACCTCCTCGAAACCAACACCGTCACCGGCATAGAATCGCAACAAACCGTTGTGATGACCAAATGATAAATCATCTTTCCCATCCCCATTGAAATCAGCAAAACTCATTCCGGTTCCCAGGTAGCCTCCCGTATGGTCGGTAGGAATTACATACAAAGGCGTTACATCTTCCAGCTGTCCATTGCCTTGGACGCAAACGAACAGCATAAACACATACAGTAAACTTTTCATCCCAAACGAATCGGGACACCCTGTGCACTTCATTTCCTGTCTCATCTTATCGAGAAGATACAACATTAAACAAAAAAAGGGGCTCAGCTTTCGCTGAGCCCCTTTCGGAAAAATCATGTTAATCTCAGATTACTCGCACACAGTACCGAACGCACCCAAGAACAGGAGCAAGTCAGCAGTCGTTACAGAGCCATCTTCGTTAATATCCGCAGGACAAGGGTTTGAAAGATCAAACTGACATGTACCATCGTCATTTCCAGCTGCTGGATCATAATTCGACGCATCAGCATACGTACAACCAGCGCAATCATCAAAGATGCATTCTGAAAGATCTAAGATGTTTGCAGTCTCGTCATAGTTACAAGCACAAGCAATATCACATCCCTCGATGCAATTCTGTCCACCTGTAGAAATGTAAGCAGGACCGTAAAGCTCACCACCCGTGACCACGCCACCGAAGATTCCAGCAACCGACCATGAAGGCTCATTGTTGAACGTATCATCGCCTGTAGTCAGGATGTAGCATCCATCTTCCAAGCAATATGTCTCTTGAGCAAAGCTACCAGAAGCCAATGAGGTTTCAATTACTACGTTGCCTTCCAAGTCCGTGATAAGGACGTTACATCCAGACCATCCGTCTCCGAATGAATCGTTCATGGTCACGACTACACAAGAGCCATAGCAGCAAGTTCCATCTTCAATGGTTGCAGTTTCGTCAAAATCACAAGCAGTCTCGTCCGTGCAACCCGCACAAGTCAGGTACTCACAAGTACCATTCTCATCCGTGGCTTCAACATCGTAGTTACAAGCGAAGTCATCCATACAGCCACAAGTCACGTCACCCAATCCGAATGGATAAGACTCCGTTACTAAGCTTCCAGCTGCGCCTCCTTCAGCCAACGTGTTTGTGCCATCAGACACATACCAAGACTGCTCTTCAGACCAAAGGAACGCACCAGTGAAGTCATACGAATAGCAACCTGGATCCAAGCACAATACGTCTAGACCAAATTCAGCTCCGTCGAAGTTGTCTTCGTCAATGATGAACATAGCATCGTCAATCGCACCGGCAGTAATGCTGTTACCGTCCGCATCGAATACTTCGTATCCACCAGTAGAACCGCTGTTACCACCTGTCCATCCGTCACCGAATGAATCAGCCATCCAGATGATCAACGCAATTCCGTTAGGGTTAGCGTCACAAGCACATGAAGTGTACTCACAATCGTCAGCATCAATGTTAGCTTCTGGGTTGTAGTTGCAAGCAACATCAACGAAGCAACCATAAATAGCCTCTTCGCATTCCATCTCGATCTGATATGAACCGCCTCCGTCAAAGATGCCATCCAAATCATAACCTACATAGACGTAGTAAGTCAACGCGGGATCAGATACAAACTGAACTGCTGCATCATCTTGGTCGAAGAAACCACAAGTAGCAAAGCTATTGTCGCTAATCGCAACACTGCCGTCAACTTGGAATACACAACCATAATCACCACAATCTGCAGTAGCTGAGCTATAAACGTGCATACGCGTGTCAATAACAGAACCACACGTGTTGATCGTATGCAATTCACCTGTTCCAGCGAATGTGTACCAGACACCTTCATAAGCTGGGAAAGTCAATTCAGACGTTCCATCTTCAGCAGCCGTACCTGTGCTAGTACCACCAGTACCTGCATATGTAACACCTGCCAAGACTTCGTTTCCGTTGAAATAGATCGTTGCAGTTGCACCGTTCCATCCATCACCAAATGAGTCAATGCCTTGGAATACGAAATCTCCTTCAGCCATGCCACAAGCCCACTGGCCTGAAGTCGCAGACCCTTCGAAAACGTTGCCGTCAGCATCCGTCAACACCCACGTGATTTCACTATCCCATGTACCACCTCCTACGATTACGTAACCCATGTTTTCGCCTTCGGCACAAGCACCACACTGCACATCAGGAAAACCTGTGCCGGTAGCACCACCCATCGAAGCTACTATAACCTCTCCACAAGGAAGGTCAGCAGCATTCTCACAGAGATCATTATCAGGAACTTCAGTATAGGTACAAGTACCGTCATCCTGGTTCGCTAATGCGTCATAGTTGTCAGCGTCCGCATCTGTGCAACCCAAGAAGATACCTTGAGTTGTGAATTCAAATTCACCACAAGTCTCAGCATCTGTTGTTCCAACAGCGAAGTAATAATCTGTGTTCGGCTCCAACGTGATGAAGGACTCAATTGAACCGGCACAAGTGCCTGTAAAGTTGCAACCTACATACGTCGTCAAAGCTTCACAATCACCACCTGCCAAATAAATGGTCAAGGTCAAATCCCCTGACGAGATGTTCGTTGCATTGAAGTAGAACGTATCAAAGTCTACACCAGAAACAACATCCGTGCTGTTGAACGTGAACCAAACAGCATAGTTTGTTCCGCCGAAGCTAGGAATAGCCGTTGGAGACGCACAGCAGTTCGTTCCAGTAAACGTTACGTTATCAATTTGAGGCGTTGCATCAGCACAGAAATCATTGCTTGGGATATCATCACAAGCAGCACATTCAACACTCAACAAGAACTCCGAGCCAGAACTGAATGCACTGTACTTCGAAACGTAGATGTAGTAGTCTTCACCAGTCGTGGCAATGAATGCTACGCTTGACATCAAACCACATGCATCGTCATTTCCAACAAGCAATTCCAATTCACCTTCGTCGTTGTACTGGAATACGTGCATCTTGGTATCACTGACTGGGTCAGCAAAACCAGAAGTAGATGTCGGCGTATCACATGTATTCGCAAAAACCTGTTGGTCTGAATCCGAATTGAACTCATACCAGACACCAGGAGTTGTGATAGAAGTGCCTAGGAACAAGCCTGTTACATTTTCCTGATCCGATGCATTGGACAAGTTTCCTGTTGAAAGTGCTCCACAGAAAACAGCTTCAGCATCTGCAATAGCATCATTCGATGGAGGGCAGATACAAGAACCATCATCAATCGTCACAGAAACATTGTAGTTAAAGCAACCTTCATCCATGCAACCCTCAAAATCACAACCTCCAAGCAAGCCGAAGTCTATGAACCAACCGCCGCTAGGGAAACCGACTGGAGGAGGCAACACGCCGTAATAGTTCGACGCAACCTGATCACCATATACCGTACCGAATTCGTCAGTTATAATAAGAGCGATTTCATTATCCGCTGTACCTCCACCGGAAGACAAAATGTAGCAGCCCAATGCAACGCAATGGAAATCAGTTGCTACACCATTGATATACAAGTCGGCATCGTCCCAGTTTCCAGAAACAGAAGTCACTCCATCGTAGCTATCGATGTAGTATGAAGCTCCGTTCCAACCGTCACCTCCGAGGTCGTACATCTCGACATTCAAAACATTCGTGCCTGCTTCACAGTAAACGCAAGAACCTGGGTTCTCCTGGGTCGCAGTAGGGTCGAAGTTGGCAGCAGTCACGTCCATACAACCAATGCAACTGTAGTCACAAGAACCATCATCCAAGTTGGCTGTGTCCTCAAAATTACAGGCCAAGTCATCTGTGCAACCCGGGAATGCTGGCAAGCAGAAGTCGCTTGATTCGCTTGAACCAAATTGTGAACCAGAAGCGAGGGACGTTCCGTTCGCATCAGACACGCTGTATGAACCATTACCATAAGAACAGCACATACCATCGCCGAATGAATCGTACATGGTAAACGTGTAGCATGTCTCATTCACACAGAAATCTCCACCTACTGAACCGCCACTAGCGATCATCATGCCTTCAGCATCGACAAGATCCCAAGATGTTTCACCTGGATAGTTGTCTGGAGTGATGGAAATCGTAATCGCTTCAAACGCACAAGACTCATCATCAATCTGCGCAGCAGGATCAAAGTTACAAGCCGTTGCATCTGTACAACCTACATACTGGCAAGAACCATCGTCCTCTGTTGCAAACGGGTCAAAGTTTGACGCCGCAGAATCAACACAACCTGGGAAAGCACAAGCAGCTACCCAGTCAATAGGCGTGTAGCCTGATGACGCGCAAGAGCCAGAGCCGTCTGAGTCCATGACGATGTTCACAACACCGGTTGGAGACTCGATAAAGGTGCCAGAGATGTCCTGGTTACCCGCTACAGATGAGAATCCTGTTGACCACAAGATGTTGGCCGTAGCCAAGTCCAATCCATCATACACATAGATTTGATCCCAGTAGTCCTCAATTTGACCAGAGTTGATCAACAAGAAGATGGATTGTCCCGCAGGAGCAACCGCGTAACCATAGGATACAAAGTTTTGGCTATTGCCATAGCAAAAGTTGCCAGCCCAATCGCATGAAGGAAACTCGCAAGAGCCATCGTCTTCACCAGCATCCGGGTTGAAGTTGATTGCCTCAGCGTCAGTGCAACCTGGAATCAATTCGACACCAATGCAGAAGTCTGTTGATTCAGCTCCACCAAAATCACCGCCTGAAGCGAGGACGTTGCCGTCTACATCAGTCAATGAATATGATCCATCACCCCAAGCGCAGCACATGCCATCATTGTACTGGTCATACATGGTCAATGTGTAACAAGCGTCTACTAAGCACACAACTGCTTCCGCAGTCGTCCCAGAGTAATCACCTGGAGCAGCGGATGCAATGACGTTTCCTGCGCCATCGGCAATATCCCAACTGGTTTCACTTGCATAGTTATCGAACACAAGTGACAAAGTCACTTCGTTGGCAGCACACTGCCCATAGGCCGCGGGTGCTGAGTAAAGATAAAGCGCGAACATCGCTACGATGCCACAACACTTTGTAAACGTGTTAAACATTTGATTTGGTTTTGGTTAGAATTTTCAGACAATTTGGTGGGCTCAACTTTTCAAGCCTTTGCAACAACATTTAACTCCACACTAACCGATTGACACACTCTGAAAGCCTTTCACAGCAACAATCGATCTGTTTTCATTCATCACAGCATATCTAAACTTTGTTAAGAGACACAATGATTCGGGCTAAATGTAGCCCAAGCTTTTAATAAAACCAACAAATCACAACGGAAAATAAGCACAGGCGAAAATTACTTCATCGCGGTTTTCAGACAATTGAAAGATTATTCAATGCGATTTACCGAATCTACACCTTGCTCGATTTAAGCTAAAAACTATTGAGAATGAGCTATTTACAAGTTATTGCCACATATCACGGTGCCAACTTGCAGAAAAGTCATGAAAACACTCAACCTCCCAATCTCCCTTGTTTGAGCAAAGCGCATTCAACACCGCCGTGTCATCTTGAATCAATCCTGCTTTACGAGCCCTCCAAAATGCAGATAAGTTCATCTCTTCCCAAAAATCGGATTCAGCCTGGCAAAACAAAACACAATCACGCCTTAGCCAGTCAATAGAAGGCGATCCCACTTCACTGAGCCCTTGCATGCATCGAATTGACGCATCAATGGAGCAACCCGAGGCGCCATGCCGGCTTTCATCCAAGGCAATCGCCACAACCCGTGAACCTTGCAATTTCCAGCTGGCATGGAGCTCTGTGCCGTGGGCAGCCCATTCTGCTGTGAACCTTTCCAATTCCTCCGCCACACGCTGACACTCTATAGAGGACAACATGCGGTCCGCTACATACAGCCACAATCGACTTGAATCCGACAGGGCGTTCCATCCACTCCCCTCCAACGCGACCTCCGGAAACCAAGACCCCTTCAGTTTTTCATTCATCCGACGAATTTAATCATGCAATCCCAAAAGACTTGTCTTCCATAGGAGGGCACTAGAAATCACTTCATTCACCAAAACACATGGACTACAGAAGCACGTGAAATTGCAACTCTACCCTGTTTATAACATGAGCCGTAAGATTCCACTAAATTCATCCCTTCGTTTTTCCCACACTAATCAATTCCTTGCGAACTTGCGAGCGCATGGCGGACACAACGAACCAAAACTCCAGTCTGATTTCACTCAGTGCTCTCAGGCCTTACATCAAACTGGCTATCAAGAACTGGTGGCTGGTTGCATTGCTGGCAGGAGCAGGCTATATCACAGGCCGACTGGTCACGCACCGGCAACTGGACATCTACAGTGCCTCATCTGAAATCTTACTCGACGCGGGAAAGGAATTGGACTACCAGAAAAAGATGATGGGAGCTGTTGGGGGAGCCTCTTCATGGGGACAGATGTCCTCAGAAACCAAAGACCAACAACGGATTTTACGGTCTTTTGACTTGGTCGGACGGGCGGTAGACAAAATGAGTCTTGACATTGATTACTACTTTGTCGGGCGGTTGCGCACAAGTCAAGTCTCAGGGTACAATAACATTCTCATTCGTGCCAACCCCGAGTTGTTCAATCGCTCTTTCCTGGAGCGAGACATCGATTTATTCATTGAAGACGAAGCGCATTACTTGCTGCGTTACACCCTACCCAACGGCGAGGTCACAGAAGAGCGTTACGCGTTTGGCGTCCCCATAGAGGGTCCGAATTTGGCCTTGACCATTGATTTTACGGACAGTAAGGTCTTCAACTACAGCGGCAACAAGGAAAAAGGCATCAACACCGAAGCCTTAGAAGAAGCGCGAAGACAACATTTTCGTTTCCGCGTTTACAACCGATCCCAACGCATTGGGCAGATGCGTGGTTCTTTGCGCGTGAACAATGTCCAAGGCACCAACATCTTGACCCTCCAATCCTCCAGCACCCTGCCTGGCCGAGGGCAAGAATTCTTAAATATTCTGAGTGAAATATTCATCGAATACACCAAAGAAGCCCGCCTTGAGTCGAGCTTGAAGACCGAGTTGTTCATCAATCGACAATTGGACGAGTTGGTCAGCATCATGGACAGTCTTGAGCTTCA
The DNA here is from genome assembly GCA_937881575.1 of uncultured Flavobacteriales bacterium. Classification (GTDB taxonomy): domain Bacteria; phylum Bacteroidota; class Bacteroidia; order Flavobacteriales_D; family Sanyastnellaceae; genus UA16. The sequence continues at coordinate 60,598 of CALGEI010000054.1, forward strand.
AGTCGATGGCTTTAAAGCGCAAAATGACATTCTTGATCTCACCCGGGAGCAAACGGATTTCTTCAACAGCCTCGTCCAATTGGAGAGCGGTGAACGAGAATTGGACATGCGCCTTGAGGCCATGAAGTCTTTGCAGTCCTATTTGAGCACTGCAACTGAGGATGCCGGACTTCTTCCGACTTCCTATTTATTCGGCGAAGACGCCCTGTTGATCGAGCAGGTCAATCAACTTTTCCAGATGCGCACTGAGCGCACCGCTGCCCTCTTGGATGTCACAGAAGATAGCTTTTCCATTCGGAGATTGGATAGCGCCATCAGCAACGCTCGATTTACAGTAGCGAAGTACATCCGAGATACGGAAGTCGCTTTGATCAACCAGAGAAAAAACCTGCGTGGTCAAATCATCAGTCTCGAGCAACGATTGAGTGGCATACCGGCGACACAGCGGGACATCATTCACATGGAGCGCAAGCTACAAGTCAATGAAAAACTCTATGTCTTCTTGCTCGAATCCCGGGCGCAGAATGTTATTTCTAGGGCAGGCATCGCACCACAAGCCGTCATCATTGAAAAATCTCGTGGAGGAGGCATTATTGGGCCCGATAAGCGCGGAACCATTCGCTCGAATACCCTGACCGGAGCCCTGATCGCCCTAGCATTTGCCTTCTTAAGGATGCTCTTATTCGAACGCATTGAATCCACGCAAGAACTCCGTGAGGTTTCGAATATCGCCGTTGTAGCAGGATTGCCTCATTATCCGGATGCTGAGAAAAATCCCATTTCCATCTTAGCGGATAGCCGCTCGCAGATCACGGAAGCCTTTCGAAGTTTGCGGACCAATCTGCAGTACCTCCTGGCCAAGGAAGGAGCGAACACCATTTTGGTGAGCTCATTGCATCCAGGAGAAGGCAAGTCTTTCGTGGCTGCCAACCTTTCCACGGTCCTCGCAAAAACAGGCAAAAAAGTCGCCTTGGTTGACTTTGATATGCACAAACCCAAAGTGCACAAGAACTTCAAGTTGTCGAATCAACTTGGATTGAGTTCCTACCTCATTGGACGTTGTTCGGTGTCAGAGATGCAGCAATTGGGGCCCGTAGATTCGCTCCATGTCTACACTGCCGGACCCGTCCCTCCCAACGCCTCCGAATTGATTTTGAACGACCGTCTTGATGTCCTCCTTCAAGAGTTGCGTTCGACATACGATTACGTCATTTTGGATACACCTCCCATTTTGCTCATCACCGACGCATTGGTGTTGATGAGCAAGGTGGATACAGGGTTGCTCGTCACCAATACATTGAAGGCCAACAAAAGAGGCGTCAAACATCTAGAAGAAGCTTTGGCACAGAACAACCTCAGCCACGCTTCATTCATTCTGAATAACATCCGAATGACACGCTGGGGTTCAGTTTATGCGAAATATGCCTACAAATACGGGTACGGGTACGGGTACGGGTACGGGTATGGGTATGGGTATGGGTATGGGTATGGGTATGGGTATGGGTATG
>CALGEI010000055.1 GCA_937881575.1 uncultured Flavobacteriales bacterium
GGTCAGGATATCATTGAGAATCCAATTTTGTCCAACTTTAAAGAAGGTCTTTCGATTCTTGAGTACTTTATCTCGACTCACGGTGCACGAAAAGGTTTGGCTGATACGGCTTTGAAGACTGCTGACGCAGGTTACTTGACGCGTCGACTTGTTGACGTGGCACAAGATGTCATCATTACAGAGGAGGATTGCTTGACATTGCGTGGAGTTGTTGCGACTCCATTGCGTAAAAATGACGAAATCGCAGAAGGGATTTCGGAGCGAATTCAAGGACGTACAGCGGTCAACGAAGTCGTACATCCTTCCACAGGAGAAGTCTTAGTGGAGCCAGGTGTAGAGATTTCGGTACCGATGTCGATGAGCATCGAAGAGGCGGGAATTGACGAAGTGGAAGTACGTTCTGTATTAACATGTGAGTCGATGTCAGGTGTCTGCGTTAAGTGTTATGGAAAGAACTTGGCAACAGCGCGCACCGTTCAGGTGGGTGAAGCTGTTGGAGTTATTGCGGCGCAGTCCATTGGTGAGCCGGGTACACAGTTGACGCTGCGTACGTTCCACGTTGGTGGAACGGCATCGAAGATTTCGGACGACAGTGAAATGTCGGTGAAGTTTGACGGTGTCGTGGAAATCGATGATTTGCGTGAGGTCTCGCGTGTGAATGCGGAGGGTGAGAAGGAAACGGTCGTTGTTTCACGTTCATCGGAATTCAAAGTAGTCGACAAGGCAACGGGCGTGTCATTGAGCACGACCATCCTGCCATACGGCTCTGTGTTGAAGAAATTCCCGGGAGATAAAATCAAGAAAGGAGAGTCTATTTGCTCTTGGGATCCATACAATAATGTGATCATTAGTGAAGAAAAGGGACTCATCAAATTCGAGATGATCGAAGAAGGGATGACCTATCGCGAGGAGCTTGACGAACAAACGGGCTTCCGTGAGATTGTGATTACGGAGACCAAGGACAAGAAGAAGAACCCTGCGATTTTAGTTGTTGACAGCAAAGGGACAGTCTTGAAGACCTATTCGCTTCCTGTAGGAGCTCACCTTTCTGTTAAGGAAGGTGACGAAGCGAAGGTTGGACAGATTATAACCAAGATTCCACGTGTTGCAGGAAAGTCAGGTGACATCACAGGAGGTCTTCCGCGTGTGACCGAATTGTTTGAGGCACGTAATCCATCCAACCCTGCGGTTGTGTCCCAAGTGGATGGTATCGTTTCTTATGGTAAGATCAAGCGTGGAAATCGAGAGGTGATTGTTGAGTCTCGCAGAGGCGATGTATACAAGTACTTGGTTCCTTTGTCAAAGCACATTTTGGTGCAGGACAATGACTTTGTACGTGCAGGTATGCCACTCTCAGATGGTGCGATTACTCCAATTGATATTTTGGACATTATGGGTCCAACGGCTGTGCAGGAATACATCGTGAATGAAATTCAAGATGTTTATCGCTTGCAAGGCGTGAAAATCAATGACAAGCATTTTGAGGTGATCGTTCGTCAAATGATGAAGAAAGTGGTCATTGAGGATGCCGGAGACTCTCGTTTCTTGGAAAAGCAATTCGCTGAGAAGAACGACTTTATGGTTGAGAACAACCGTATTTTCGGCATGGTTGTCATCACTGACAAAGGAGAGAGTGAAGATTTGAAGTTGGGTGCTATGATTTCTGCGCGTCAATTGCGTGATATCAATAGTTCTCTGCGACGACGAGATCTTGCTTTGGCCGACGGGCGTGATGCCATCCCAGCAACTGCACGACCACTCCTTCAAGGAATTACGCGTGCATCTTTGCAGACGAAGTCATTCATTTCGGCGGCTTCCTTCCAGGAGACAACGAAAGTGTTGAACGAAGCAGCTGTAAGCGGCAAGCAGGACTTCTTGAATGGTCTTAAGGAAAATGTCATTGTAGGACACTTGATCCCAGCAGGGACTGGAACACGTGCCTTTACGACGCAGAAGAACATTGTTCGTAAGCCAAATCATGTTGTTGAAGCGCCGGAACAAACCGATGTTGAAGCAGCTGTTGAGGCTTAATTGAAAAGACTACTGACAAAAAAGGCTCACCAATCGGTGAGCCTTTTTTTTGTTCGATACATTCTGAAAGAATACTATTCGCAATCTTAATCTTGCTGTGAAATTGCTCTGGCAGCCGCGTCTGCTGCGTCTTCCTGGGGGCCAGAGGGAGTCTCGAATGGAACTCCGCAATATCCGAAGAGACATTTTTCTTTTATGATACGATCGACGAAATCAGGGACCATGGATTCCCAACCATTGTCTCCAGATTTGATTAGTTTCAACGCATCCTTGCTAAAAATGCCAAGTACCTTTTCATCGCAGTCAATATCGATAATCCGCTTATTGAAAATCAAGTAATTGAAAAGAGGCTTGATTCGTGGAGGGATTGGCGTGGACGCTGTGCTCCAAAGTTCTTTGGTCTTTTCAATGAACCAGGGATACAAATAAATTTTGAGGTCTCTGGAAAAGAGAATGCCGAAGGCCTCCAAAATTCCGCCATTCAAGTCACGGTAGTACTTCTCATCGAATACTTGAGCAAGAGTGCTCGCTCCCATTATTACGGCCATGCGTTTTTTGGTATACCGAGAGAAGAATTCGACAAGCTTGTAGTATTTCTGGTAGTTCGAGATGAGAACGGTTTGCCCAATAGAACACAACACCTCGGCTCGATCTAGAAAATCCTGCTCATCCACCTCACCTTCAGAAGACAAGTTATTCAATGTGATTTCGAACAACACTTGAATGTTTTCCTCTTCAACTCGGGCCTCTTTCTTGAAAGCCTTCAATCCTTGGGCGATCATATCGATGCTGACTTTGGTCACTGGACGGAAAGAGCCACGAATGGCCAAAATGTTCTTCTTATACAGAACGTCAGCTGCCTGGAGATTGTGTCCGTCTGGTGAGAATATCACAGCATCAGTCATGCCGTTCTTTACCAATTGTAAAGACAGGAGTCGGTTGTCGATGTTTTCAAAGTCGGGACCGTTCATTTGAATCATGTCCACCTCAAGCTGCTCTCTTTCCAGGTTGTCGAACAAAGAGAGTAACAGTTCTTTCGGGTTTTTGTGAAAGAATAGACAGCCGTAAAGAAGGTTGACCCCGAGGGTGCCGACTGTTTGCTGTTGCATCAAGGCATCCGGCTCATGAAGTCGAGTGTGCATGATGACCTCGCTAGGAGCCCGATCAGGTGAAGTTTGGAACTTCAATCCAAACCATCCGTGACCCTGAATCGTCTTGTGGTAATTTACCGTAGCAACCGTGTTGGCAAAAGCGAAAAAATGCTTGGATGGATGCTCCTTTCGTTTGAGACGATTCTCCATCAACTGGTACTCATGGTCGAGCATTTTGTTCACGCGACTTTCGCAAACATAACGACCATGATCTTCTACACCGTAAATGGCATCTGAGAAGTCCTTATCGTAAGCAGAGATGGCTTTGGCAATCGTGCCTGAAGCACCTCCAGCGCGAAAGAAATGTCTCACTACCTCTTGTCCTGCGCCGATTTCAGCAAAGGTGCCATAGAGGTCTTCGTTCAAGTTGATCCGCAGCGCTTTTTGTTTTGCGGAAAGGATGACACGGTTCGGATCCAAAGCAAGATATTTGAAAAGGGAAAGTTCCCTATTTCAACAAATGTACGATGCGAACTCACCTTAACTTCGTGCCATGGAGGTTGAAATGACATTCTTAGGCACGGGCACTTCTCAAGGGGTGCCGGTGATTGCTTGTCAATGCGATGTTTGCTCGAGTACTGACCCAAAGGACCATCGGCTTCGATCTTCAGTTCTCATGCGGACAAAAGAACGCACAGTGGCCATTGACTCAGGCCCAGATTTCCGTCAGCAAATGCTTCGCGCGGGAGTCGAACGCTTGGATGCATTGGTCCTAACGCACGAGCACAAGGATCATGTAGCAGGACTGGATGACATTCGAGCGTTCAATTTTTCGAGTGGGTTGGACATGCCCGTATACTCGAGCTTGAAGGTACAAGAAGCCTTGCGTCGTGAGTTTCACTACATATTCGAAATGGCCAAGTATCCGGGGGTGCCTCGTGTTGCTTTGCACGAAATCAACATCGATCCGTTTTCCATAGGGGGAGATGTTTGGACTCCATTGCCCGTTAAGCACCATCAATTGCCTGTGTTGGGATTTCGGTTGGGGGATATAGCTTACATAACGGATGCCAATCATCTGGAGAATGAGACGTGGGAGCGTCTGGAAGGCGTGGATGTTTTGGTTTTGAATGCCTTGAGAAAGGAATCGCATGTGAGTCACTTTACTTTGGATGAAGCGCTGGAAATCGCGAGAAAAGTGGGTGCCCGCAAGACCTATTTAACACACATCAGTCACCAATTGGGCTTACACGATGTTGTTCAATCAGAATTGCCTTCAGGGGTGTTTTTGGCCTATGATGGGCTCGTTGTTCATGCCAAAACTAAGATTTCATGATGCTCCGAATGATGTTGTTATTGAGTCGATTGCCCTATGGAACATTGCATGCCATGGGCGACCTCTTGGCAGTTCTCGCTCAGCGTGTTTTTGGTTACCGCAGGGTGGTGATCAGAGGCAATATTGGCCGAAGTTTCCCTGAAGCGAGCACAAGCGAGAGGCGCAAGATAGAGCGGCAGTATTATCGACATTTTGGAGCCATCACCGTTGAGTCTATCAAGCATTTCACGGTTTCAGAGAAGGAGGCCATGAGCCGCATGGATTATGCTGAAGCGGAATTGTTCGATGCATTTTACGCGGCAGGCCGCAGCGTTTTGATTGCCGGAGGCCATATGAACAATTGGGAGCTCTATGCGTTAACAGCGAATCAAAGCATCCCTCATGAGGTGATGGCCGTTTACAAAAAACTATCGAATGTCGAAATGGACTTGGCCATGAGAGAATCTCGAGAGCGATTTGGATTGAAAATGGTTCGAACCGTTGACTCAAAGACGTGGATGGAGTCTCATATAGGCGAGGGGAAGACTCCGAAAGCGGTTGTTATGGGATTCGATCAGAGTCCAGCGGATCCCCAGAAATCTTGGTGGAATGTTTTCCTGAACCAGGAAACGGCATGGTACTTTGGATTGGAAAAATGGGCGCGTGAATATGATCTTCCCGTGGTATTTGGCCACATCCAAAAGACGGGGAAAGGACGTTATCGCACCGTCTATGAGGTGGTTACAGATGCGCCTCGGACGCTGCCGGAAGGGGCGATTTTAGAGCGGTGCATCCGACTTCTTGAAAAGGACATTCAGCTTCATCCAGAGCAATGGTTGTGGTCTCATAAAAGATGGAAGCATCCAAGAGGAGAGGGCCAGCCTTTGCATCAAAATGTGGAATCAACGCCGTCCAATCCGATTCAATCCTCAACCCATGCATGAATCTCCTTTGGCGGAAAGAATGCGTCCGCACTCCTTGGAAGACTACCTCGGTCAAGGGCACTTGGTCGGAAAGGATACAGTGCTGAGAAGGGCTCTGGAAGCAGGAAATTTGCCTTCCATGATCTTGTGGGGGCCTCCAGGTGTAGGGAAAACAACGTTGGCACGCATTTTAGCCGAACAGTCCGATCGACCATTTCATCAGCTTTCTGCTATACACAGCGGAGTAAAAGAAGTGCGTGAAATCATCCAGAGTGTTAAACGCTCAGGCATGTTCGCAGGCCGCGCTATTCTGTTCATTGACGAAATTCATCGATTCTCAAAATCACAACAGGATAGCTTGTTGGGTGCGGTAGAGCAAGGGATGGTTACCCTCATTGGGGCGACGACTGAAAACCCATCTTTTGAGGTGATTCCTGCTTTAAGAAGTAGGTGTCAAATATATGTTCTTCAGTCATTTACAGAGGTTCAATTGAAGTCCTTGGTAACGCGTGCTATGAGCTTAGACCCGCTCTTTCAACGCACCGAAGTGACCATTGCTGAATGGGGGGCGTTGTTGCGCGCGAGTGGTGGAGACGGACGTCGATTGCTCAATATTTTGGAGTTAGTCGTGGAAGGGAGTCAGTCGGATAAGTTATCATTGACGGATGCGATGGTCTGGGAGTCGATTCAAACCCAACCCGTGGCTTATGACAAAACGGGAGAGTCGCATTATGATGTCATATCGGCTTTCATCAAAAGCATCCGAGGAAGTGATCCCCATGCTGCGGTGTACTACTTGGCTCGAATGCTAGAAGGGGGTGAAGACCCTAAATTCATCGCAAGACGGTTGTTGATTTCTGCATCTGAAGACATCGGTCTGGCCAATCCTACCGCTCTGGTAATGGCCACCAATGCGTTTCTCGCTGTGGAGCGAATCGGCATGCCAGAAGGCCGTATCGTCTTGGCGCAATGCACTATTTACCTGGCAACGAGTGCAAAGAGCAACGCATCCTACGCGGCGATTGCTGCAGCGACTTCAGCCGTGAGACAGGAGGGAGATCTCCCCATCCCTTTGTCATTGCGCAATGCTCCGACAGACTTGATGAAAGAGCTCGGTTACGGATCGGGTTACGCCTACGATCACGATGCAGACGGTGGATTTAGCGGTCAGGAATTGATGCCTGAAGCACTCAAAGGCCAGGCGTTTTACCATCCTGGAAAGAATCCTAGAGAGCAGCAATTGCTGGCACAGTTGCAGGCTCAGTGGAAGGGGAAATACGGTTATTGAGGATTCCAGAGCCACTGCATGGCGCCCACGTGTTCTCCCGACTCCATCCACTCGAGAATGTACATTCCCGCAGTGAGTTGCGCAGGTCCTACAATCCAGCCTTGAAGCACGCCATCTGGAGTAATCCACGATTCAATGACGCCGCTTGCAACCAATTTTCCGCGGGACTCAACCAATCGCCATTCGTTGGGCTGCTCATCGCCGGCATATTGCCAACGCAACGGCCAGTGTGAAGCAGGGTTTGGAAAAACCATCGCGAGCTCGTCTGTTGATGATTCGGAGAACCATGAAGCTGCTCCTCCGTCATCCAGCAACTGAAAAGCACGCTTTAAATCGGGAATACCATATCCCATGCTGTCATTGGGCGTTTCTGCCAAGTGGGCGGAAGCAATCACTGCCGCTCGCACTGCCGCAGCGGATTTCTCTGGGAATGCCTGCCACAAACATGCAACAGCTCCGCACAATATCGGGGAAGCGAAGCTTGTTCCGTTTCCATGGCGAATCGTGGAGTCGGCATTGGGGTAGGACGCTTGCACACCCAAAGCCATCACCTCAGGCTTGACACGCCCATCTGCAGAGGGACCCCATCCGCTAAAAGCTGCATGTTGACCGGCAGCGTTGACGGCTCCAACACTGAGAATTCCGTGTGCATCTGCTGGAGTGGTGATCGAATGCCAAGGTGAATTACCGCTATTCCCTGCGCTGGTGACACATAAAATTCCGCTCTCGGCAGCCCACGTCATGGCTTGTGAAATGCGTGCTGTCAATCCATCCAAATCGTCTTGTACATGATTCATGGTCGAATCATCAAACAAGCTGTATCCCAATGAAGTATTGATTAAATCAACCCCTACACTGTCCGCATGCTCTGCGGCTGCTACCCAGTAATCTTCTTCAATGAGGTATTCGCTGTATGCGTCTTCAGTGCGATAAAGCACGTAGGTCGCATCGGGTGCAGTTCCGATCAAGGAATCTTCTAAAAATCCAGCCATCGTACCCAAAACAGAAGTGCCGTGACGGTGATGTGCAAAAAGCCCTCCTTGACTTTGCATGGCGTCAAGGCCTTCCAAAATTCGATCCTCTTGCCAGGCTTTCTCAAAAACGGGTAGAGCTTCGACGTATTCGAATCCCGCGTCCAGCACCCCAATCCACAGTCCCGCACCCCGATAGCCCAACCCGTGCAACCAATCACCGCGTAGCTGCTCCAAACCGCTCCAACTGCTGCCGTATTCAGAAGGGACATTGCCCTGTTCCATCGCATTGCGTTTGGAATACGCCATCGGGTCCTGGTCTGCTTGCCCGCCTGCTGGGATTTGAAGTACGGATTTCACTGCGACTACAAAAGGCAATTCGACGAGGGAGAAAGGATCAAAAGTTGAGTCTGTGGTCGCAATGGTCACAGCGTTAAACCAGCGGCTTGATAAAATTAGCTTCAACTCAGGAATGCCCCGTATCGCATCCACATAGTCCGGTGGAATGGGCAGATCTCGCTTGGTTACGACAATATTTTGTTTCGCTCTGCGGGCCAAGGATCGAGGACTCAAGAAGTCCTGTGGTGATTCGATTTGATAAGGAGTCGAAAAGCCGCTAGGAAGTTCGTTCCCCGTTTTGCCCTGGAATTGAACCCAATAGCGATTGGGCGCTGTTTGAGCGATGCTGGAAGATTGAGGTACGAATATGAAGCTGAACAGGAGAAATCCCAGAAGCAGAGCACCTCTCATTGGTCATTGGTTTCGATCAACTTCCCCTCTTCAAATCGCTGCTTTCTATGAATGCGGCCATTCTTGTCGAAGTGAAAAACATCGCCATCCAATAAACCGTTCTTGTACTCACCTTCCAATCGGACTTGCTGCCCTTGAATGACGCGTCTGACCAGGGTTTCGCCGCTCATTTCATCGATTTCTTCAACCAACGTCCATTCCCCATTGTCATGCCATTCAGTGAATGCGCCTTCTTTTTGAGCATTGACTACGGTGAATTCTTCTTTCGGCTTTTCGTCGGGGAATAAAAGGAGGACCGTGCCGTTCTCATGGATTTCTTGAATCAACTCGCCCGCTTCAAACTGGCGAGTGGTTTCAACTTGACCATCTTCAAGAAAGGTTTTCCAAAAGCCATCCTCCAATCCATTCGCATACTTGCCAATGGAGCGCGGCATACCCGAAGCATAATTGACTCGACAAATTCCCTCGAACATGCCGTTGCTGTACCCAATTTCTGACAGGAGGGTGCCCGATTCACTGAACGTCTTCCAGACTCCATCGCGTTCCCCTTTCAAATAGGCACCGCTCTCGATGATCATTCCATTCGCCGCTGTGGTCTCGTTGACTCCGTGGAGCTTCCCCGCCTGATAGTTTTCTAAAAGTCTCAACTGTCCCGTATGGTCGAAAAACTTCCAAGGACCAATTTTCAGCCGCTCGAACTCTCCATCACCCTTGAGCACATTGGAGGCTTGATAAAGACCTTCGGCTTGCATGGATCCGTCTTTGCGGAAATGCCTGGCAATGGAACGTTGGCCATTTCCTGTGTGGGTGATTTCGGACATGAGTTCACCTGTTTCATAATAATGCAAGAATAGACCATCCGGCACATCCGCCTCGAATGAACCTGAATAGTAGAGGGATCCATTGGGCCAAACCCGAATCCATTGTCCTTCTTTCTTGCCTTTCGAATCCAATACATTGTAGTCCGTTCCGGCTTCTCCTTCCGGCCATTGCGGGCTAGAACTGGAATCAGGCTGACCATAGGAATTGACATGCAGAACCAGGGTCAAACCGATGGTCATTGCAAGTGACAAAAGCGGTTGGGGAAAGCGCGAAGAAGAATGAATCATGGGTGCGAAAATAGCAAAGGGAAGGAGACGATGAGGCAATCCTATGGAAGAGGTGATAACATGTAAACGAAAGTTCATGAGTTTTCTGTGCCCAATGGAAGATTCAAGGAGTCTCTTGTCTTAGTTTTGCTAGCAATTAGACCCCAAAATCCTATTGGATCATGAAAGTTACTGTTGTCGGAGCTGGAAATGTCGGAGCTACTTGTGCCAATGTATTGGCATCACGTGAAGTGGCCAATGAAGTTGTTTTGTTGGACATCAAAGATGGATTTGCTGAGGGCAAGGCTTTGGATATCTGGGAAACGGCTCCAATCAACTTGTACGACACACGGACGGTTGGGTGCACCAATGATTATGCAAGAACAGCAGGTTCTGAGGTGGTGGTCATTACAAGTGGTCTTCCTCGGAAGCCTGGAATGAGCCGGGATGATTTGATTGCGACCAATGCTGGCATTGTAAAGAGCGTGACCAATCAAATTTTGGAGCACAGCCCAGAGGCGATCATCATTGTGGTTTCCAACCCGTTGGATGTCATGACCTATTGCGCATACCTCGCTGCGGGTGTGGATTCCAAGAAAGTCATCGGCATGGCGGGAATCTTGGATACAGCGCGGTACCGAGCATTCTTAGCAGAAGCTTTGGATTGTTCTCCAAAAGATATTCAGGCCGTTTTGATGGGAGGACATGGAGACACCATGGTGCCGCTTCCGCGATACACGACAGTCGGAGGGATTCCAGTAACAGAGTTGATTGAGGCAGATGCTCTAGAAGCGATTGTGAACCGCACGAAGAAGGGAGGGGGCGAAATCGTCAACTTGTTGGGTACATCCGCGTGGTACGCGCCCGGTGCAGCGGCAGCTCAGATGGTGGAAGCCATTGTTCGGGACCAAAAGCGCATCTTCCCGGTATGTGCATGGCTCACGGGTGAATACGGCATCAATGATTTGTACATCGGTGTTCCCGTGAAATTGGGTAAAAACGGCATCGAAGAAATCATCGAGCTTCAGCTGAACGATGAAGAGAAAGCATTGCTAATAGAAAGCGAAAAGGCTGTGCGTGGAGTGGCTGAGGTCCTCGATCGCATGAACGCTTGATTAGCGATTCGTAACGATTACGCGCAGAAATAAAGGGTTCTCCACTTGCGGAGAACCCTTTTTTAATGGGGTCACTTCCAGGCCGTAGCATCCCGGTTCGAGCGGAGCCAATAGCGTATGTTGATTCCCGCGCATGGACTGTGAATGCCCAGTTTTTCGTCCGTCCATGGACCACCATTGCGCTGACCACCCTTGCTGAACGTCTCGATGGGAGGACGTCAATTGAACCCAGTCACCGGCCAAAACGGGATTTGGAAACGCTTTCCATGCGGATACAGACGGGCTGGCATCGTCAATAGACGTCATGGTGCCTTGATACCAGCGAATGCCTCCGTTTTGGATACCAATGAGCATCTCCGGCAATCCGTCTCCGTTGAGATCCGCAAAGTTCGCGGCTGCTCGCAGTCCAGGTTGTGCGTTCCCAACGCTTGGATTCTGTTCCGTGAGTTGAGCGTTGGGCATGGCGGAATCTACATCACCGAAGTATTGGACTTGGCCCGTTTCATTCGCGACAAAGACTTGCCACCCATTCGGGCCTGAATGCAATGCCGGGACGCTGTATCCATTGATTCCGAGTGTGGTTTCAACAGCAATTCCTGCCCAGTCCGTTCCCGACTCCTCAGAAGAAATTAAGCACCACGAATCACTGCAACCTTGATAAAAAGTTAAGGTTCCATTTTTTTCACCAATGAGTAAGTCCAAGGTTCCATCGCCATCGAGGTCCAAAAGTTGCGGTGTCGCAAATTGACCGACATCGATGGGAAGGCCCGCATTGTCTTGAATCGAAAGTGTTTGCATTTCCCAAATGGGCCATTCGCCTGCACCGCTGATGTTGTTGTATTGATGCAATCGTCCCAACTCATCTCCTACAATCAAATCCACATCGCCGTCGCCATCGAGGTCTCCTAAGGCCGGATGGATACTCTCGATGCCATTGACCTGGAAGTCAATGGCGCCGAGTGACATCAGCTCAAAGGCAGGAGCGTCTACTGATCCAATGTTGCGAAGTAGCGCAAGATCAGCAGGTGTATCGCCAACGCCCTCATATCGCTCCTTATTGGCAATGACCAAATCCAAATCCCCGTCGTTGTCCAAATCAGAAAATACGGGCGCTGCGCCGCGCCCAAAGTCGAGCATGCCATCTTGAATCCAGCGATCGGTGACGAAGGACCAAACCGGTGTCGCAGAATCGCCTTGGTTTTCCCAAACATGAACCGCGGCGTCGTCATCCGTCTCGAGCCCTGTATTGGGTGAAAAAACGAGGTCTTGGTCACCGTCTAGATCAATGTCAATTGCATATGCAGCCGGGAATCGAGGGAGGACGAGTGAGTCTTGGGTTCCAGCGTGGGGCAACAGCGCTGGAAAAGTGGGGTCAATCCAGGCGGCGCTGTCCTGTCCATCGATGGCATCTTCAAGGAGTATGGCCATAGAGGTTGGGTAGGTGACATCCGAAATGAGGAGATCGTGAAATTGTTCGCCATCCAATTGCAACGCGGTTACGGCTCCTCCGGCGTGGACGCCATCGCGGTCAATGGCCAACTCTGGACGGTCATCGCTGGTCCATCGGGGATCCACCACGTTGAAGCTGCAATCGTGTTCGTCGCCAATGAAAAGCGAATTGTCTTCCGCACCTTCAGTCAGCATTCCATAGCAACGGTTGGTGCAAACGAGGTCCAATGAGCAGGGTGAATTGCCTGAAAATTGATACAACGTGGTACTGGTTTCCGTGAACGTAATGATGTCCAAATCGCCATCTCCATCCACATCGGAAATGGCAGGTTTGTCGATGGTCAAACATACCACCGGCAGACTCTGAGCGCCAGAACCGAAATCCCACGAAGCCAGCAGAGGAATGGCAAAGGGCTCGAAATTGGGAGCGCCGGGTTGGGTGTTGCCTGTGTTTTTCCAGACATGAATGCCGTTTTGATAACCTGTAAACAAATCGGGCAATCCATCGCAATCGAAGTCACGCAACAAGGCCCAATGAATCATTTGTGGCCATCCTTGTGACCAGAGCGGGCGTTCGACCCATCCTGAGTCCGGAGCGTTCAATCGTTCAAATACCAAGACCCGGTTGCCATCACGGTCGAATGCAAAGAGGTCGTCATCACCATCTCCGTCCAGATCGATGGACGACCATTGTGGGGCAGTTATTCCGCCGGTGAATGGGTGAGACAAGAGAACACCATCCACCATGACCTCAGGGCCTGACGAAAGCTCCCAAGCATTTTCATATTGAGCATGTACGCTTGTGAACAGACAAGAAGAGGCGGCTAGGAGGAGGAGGGCAGTGATTCTTGTACACATAAAACGTCTCGTTTTTAAAGCTCAAGCGTGATCGAAATTCGATGTGAGCAAGTTCGGGCATTCTTGTTGAATTGTTGAGCTTTTGATGTCTCAAAGCCTGTCGCCAATTCAAATAACTTTGTCCATGTTTGAATACAAACGATCGCATGGTTTTGTGACATGGGGGGCGCTTTGGGTTGCATTCAGTATTTTGATTGGAGCTGCAGGAAAGCATGTCTTCGATGCAGAAGAGCAACTTTCAAGAGCGGAGTTGTTGGATCTCTCAAGCGAATACGGCATGATGATGGGATTGTCTTTGATGGTCCTAGCAGTGGTGCGATGGATGGGTTTTTGGTCTTCTCGACCTCCTTGGCCTGAGCGGTTTCTGAGTCTCGGTTTGTTCTTCTTTTCTGGAGGATTGTGTGCTCGTGCTTTTGCTCCAGAATTACGCTTTACTGACTTGTTGTCTCCTTGTATTCCGATCGGTGGAATGCTCTTGGTAATGGGCTTCGTTTGGGCTGCCATTGAAACCATTCGTGAGCTCTTCGTCAGTGAAAGCCTAGAATAAATTACCTTTGACGTGAGAAATGAAATGACCAATTCTCTTATGAAAAACGCTGGAAACATCCCCGTTGATGCATCTTTGGATGGCATCGCTTTGAATGCTGTGGCTCGAGTCCATTGGAATCTCCCGCCCGCTAAGTTGATTTTACAAACGCTGCTTCGAGGAGAAGGCGTCCTAACTCCGAAAGGAGCATTGGCCATCTCTACAGGTGTTTTCACAGGAAGATCACCAAAGGACCGCTTCATTGTAGAAGATCCTACGACTCAAGATCAAGTGGATTGGGGGAAGGTGAACCAGCCCATGTCCTCTGAACATTTTGAACAGTTGCATCGTGACATGGCTGCTTCGTTGGAAGGCAGGAGCATCTTTGTCCGGGATGCCGCAGTCGGTTCTGATCCCGGAACACAAATCAAGACCCGTGTCATCACAGAAACAGCTTGGGCCAACCTGTTTGTTTCCAACATGTTTGTTCGTCTTTCTGACGAAGATGTTTTGGTTCCTCAGCCTGAATGGCACATTCTCTGTTTGCCTTCATTTCTGGCTTCGCCAGAACGCCACGGCACACGACAACAAAATGTCTCCGCCATCGATTTCTCTCGGAAAATCATTTTGATAGCGGGTTCGGCATACACGGGTGAGATCAAAAAGGGCATGTTCTCTGTGATGAATTTCGTTTTGCCCACACAGCATGAAGTGATGCCGATGCATTGCTCAAGCAATGTGGATAAGGATGGCGATGTCGCTGTCTTTTTTGGACTTTCTGGAACGGGGAAGACCACGTTGAGCAGCGATCCTGAACGATTTCTGATTGGTGATGATGAGCACGGATGGGGTGAATCTGGGATTTTTAATATGGAGGGAGGTTGCTATGCCAAAACCATTGACCTGCAAGAATCGAGTGAGCCTCAGATATTCCAAGCGATCCGGTTTGGCGCTCTTTTGGAAAATATAGGATTCAACAACGATGGCATTTCCCCTGATTACACGGATGATTCGGTCACTCAAAACACCCGAGTGTCTTATCCAATATCACACATTCCAGGAGCGTTAGAGCCGGGTGTGTCGGGGCATCCGAAGGATGTGTTTTTTCTAACGTGCGATGCATTCGGCGTAATGCCTCCGATCAGTCGGTTGGATAAAGGTCAAGCGATGTACCATTTCCTCTCCGGATATACAGCTAAGGTCGCGGGGACAGAAATCGGTGTGGCGGAGCCTCAGGCGACGTTTAGTGCATGTTTTGGAGCTCCTTTCATGCCATTGCATCCTACGCGTTATGCGGAAATGTTGGGAGATCGATTGGAGTCGCATGGTGTGCGAATCTGGTTGGTCAATACAGGCTGGAGTGGCGGGGGGTATGGTGTTGGCAAGCGCATGAGCTTGAAATTTACTAGAGCCATGATTGGAGCGGCTATGCGGGGTGAGTTGGATGGAGTCCCCATGTCTACGGATCCTATTTTCGGATTGAAAAGTCCTGTTTCGTGCTCAGGAGTCCCTGATCATTTACTTCGCCCATCGCTGACTTGGGCAGATCAAGATGCATTTGAAAAGGCTGCTAAAAATCTTGCAAACTTGTTTTCTAGCAACTTTCAGTCATTTGAAGAAGTAGCGACGCCCGCCATCATGGCCGGTGCTCCAGTCAGTGCCTGAGTCGTTTTTCCGAAGGGAGGATGTAACTTCGTCGCATGCGCTTTTTTTATGCAGCTGTTGTCCAAGATTCCCATGTGCTCGATGCGGATGAAACGAAGCATGTCGCGAGAGTTTTACGTGCCAATGCTGGTGATTCTGTGGCATTGACCGATGGATCGGGCAAGCTTTATGAAGGTGTAATTGTCAGCTTGGACAAGCGTCAGTGCGTATTGAAAACGCGTCTACTGGAAACTTTTCCAGCACCTACTCCGAATCTCACGCTCGTCATTGCTCCCACCAAGAGCACCGACCGGTTCGAATGGTTGTTGGAAAAAGCGATGGAAATGGGTGTGAACACCATACAGCCTGTTTGG
Organism: uncultured Flavobacteriales bacterium; assembly: GCA_937881575.1. Classification (GTDB taxonomy): domain Bacteria; phylum Bacteroidota; class Bacteroidia; order Flavobacteriales_D; family Sanyastnellaceae; genus UA16. The sequence continues at coordinate 15,424 of CALGEI010000055.1, forward strand.
ACGGAACGAAGTGAGCGAAAGCTTGAAAAGGCCGATCGTTGGAAGCGTGTTTTGGTATCTGCCTTGAAGCAGAGTCAGCAGGCTTGGCTCGTTGATTTGCGGCCGGCTTGCACTTGGGAGTCTTGGGTTACGGATGCACCTGGCAACGGCTTCATCGCCCACTGCGAACCGGGGGAAAAGCGCCACCTTTTTCAATCTGTCGTCCCGGGACAAGATGCCTGGATTGCTATCGGTCCTGAAGGAGATTTTACGCCTTCCGAAATCGAATTGGCATTGAGCCAGGGAGCCGCTGCTGTTTCCTTGGGCGAGCATCGGCTTAGAACGGAGACCGCAGGTCTCGCGGCCATTCAAGCATTCCACCTCGCTCAGTTGCGCTAGTCCATTTTTGGGACTTCCGGTATCGGTTGCCAATGGGTTACATCATGGAAGAAGTGATTGCTGCAGCCTTCACCGGTCCAAAAGTGGAGGCCGTGCTGGTTTCTTTTCGCTTCATTCAGGGCATAGAAATCCTTGCAAAAACGTAAAATGATGACTTCCCGGACTTCAAATTGCAAATCCTTTCCTGGCAAAAACACTTTATTGCCCGGAACAAAGGCGAGAACCCTCTGATCATCCTCAGGCAGAGTTTTCGTAATGGGGGTCCAAAGATCTTGTCTCATTGCCCTGTGAATTTCGCAGGCCTTTTTTCAAGGAAGGCAGCGACTCCTTCGCTGTAGTCTTTTGTTTGAGAGGCTTCCATTTGCAAGTCGCGTTCCAAAGTGAGGTGAGTCGTCAAGGGTTGATCCCATCCGGCATTGAAAGCTTTCTTGGTCAAGCCGATTCCGCGCGTTGGTAGCGCCGCGAGGCGATTGCTGAGTTGTTCCAGCTCGTTGTCGAAGGCATCGTCTGCAATGGCGCGATAGATGAGTCCCATTTGCACGGCATCCAGTGCGCTGAGTTTGTCTCCCAGAAAGGCAAGTGCTGCAGCTCGTTGCATTCCAACTAAACGCGGTAAGAACCACGTACCCCCGCTATCGGGAATCAGACCAATGCGTGAAAACGCCTGAATGAACGAGGTCGACTCTTTCGCAATGACCAAGTCACAGGCCAAGGCAATGTTGGCGCCAGCACCAGCAGCAACGCCATTGATGGCGCCAATGACAGGCTTCTCCATGGCCCGAATGCGGCGAATGCTCGCATTGTACGTTTCTTCAACAATGACGGTAAAGTCCGGTGCATCCGGTGCCGTGACTTCTTTGAGGTCTTGACCAGCGCAAAAAGCTTTCCCCGCACCCGTTATGATGACACATCGAACGCTTGGGTCCGCCCCAGCGTCATCCAATGCCACTTGGAAATCGTGCCCCATGGCACGATTGAAGCTATTGAAGACTTCAGGACGGTTGAGCGTAATCGTGCGGACAGCTTCGCGATTCGATATCAATATGGAATGGGACATGGCAGGAGGGTCAAGATGCGAATTTACCGAGGCAACACCACAATTGGACGCTGGTGGTGTTCTGTTCGAATAAAATAGAGTCCGGGATGGACCTCTGGTAGGGTCCATTCCATTGTTTGCTGATCACCGTGCGTAGGGGCTTGGAACAACGATCGTCCATTGAGGTCAATCAGTTGGACTTCGGTATAAGGCGTCAGTCCTTTTAGGATGATGTGACCGCGCGCTGGATTGGGGTAAAAAGAGAATTCGCCCTGCTCCAGTGGAATGGAAAAAACGAGCCAAATGGCTTCGATGACAACCTCGCAGCCGTTTTCGTCACTCACTGTGGCAATGACCGTTTGGCCTTCGTCTAGCCCCTCGGTACTGCAGTCTCCATCCAGTTCAAATGCGAGGTTTTCACACAAGACCGTGCCCTGATCATCGCTCCAAACAACCGATATCATCCCCGTTGCATTTTCAATGTCCAGCGTGAGCCCATAGCCCGTTTCAACGACTTGGGCTGTCATCTGACAGGGTTGACAGGCAGCGACCGGAGTCGGATCCAATTCCAAAGGCTCGCCCAGCAGGTTCAGCTCGTCCAAAAATGCCGAAAAGGCAGGGTAGCCAGCGGGATAACGCTTGGCCCGAAAGAGTAAATTGTCATTGATGCCCATGGCGGTACCTTGGGCGATGGGGGTTCCGGCTTGCAAAGGTAAACGGTAATACCAGGCCGTATCTCCTGTGGCAGTGAATTCAAAAATCTCACCCGTTCGGCCGCTTAGAATCAAATTGTTGCCGTTGGGCAAGCGGTCAAAATTCGAAAGGCCACTGCTGAAAAAGTCCGTTGGAGTCGTAGCGGTCCAAGTCCAATCAAAGTTTAAAGGCGCATAGAAGCCATCGACATCGACAAATGCACCGGTGGAGTCATCCCATTGTGGGTTGATAATGTGTGCGCTCGAATAGGGCCCTGTAGCGCCTGGGTTGCGGTTGTTGAATACAGCGATTTTCCCAAAGTCGGGAGAGTTTTGCAGGTACGGGGCATCGAGCCATTGAGCGCTGTGCTGGTAATGCAATTGTTGCGATTCAGAATCACCTAGCCCGTGGGCTTCTGGATTTCCCCAGCGCCACTTCAATCCCGCTTCGGTGTCATTCCGGTCAATGATCCACAATTCATCAAAGGTGGGTACGCTCATCAGGATGTGACCTGTACTGGGTTGAATGTCAATGCTATTCATGTGCAGCCAGTCGGCATCGATGCTGCTGGGCATCCCGAAGTTGATGTTGATGCGGTTGGGGGCGTCCTCGATGGCGCCGAAATTATTCAACGTGGAATCGTGGTCTTGGATGAGGTGATCCCATGCCCGCCATTCCCAGACGATCTCGGCTCCCCCCATGCTGTCCGGCTCCAGCTCAATGAGACGTTCACTCCACAGGCCTTCGCTGGTCAAGTTTTCCGGAAGTCTGCCGGCAGCGATGCAAGCCAGTGAGTCCATTTTTTCCCAGGCGATGGCGATCACATGCCCGTTGTTGAGCGGTACAAAATCATGATGAAACCTTCCCGTAGAATCATTCAGCGTATAGCTCCAAATGGGCTCGTTGTCCCAGCTTTTGCGCTCAATGGTCGCTCCACCGCCACCAGCCCAAATCACATCTTGCGCGACATCTGTGCTGCGATACGCCCAAATGAGATCGCCATTGGGAAGCAGGTGGGCCACGTTTCCAGGTCTGCGGGATTCATCGTTGATCCATTGGTGAACAACATTTCCACAGAGGTTGATCAACATCGCGTTCGGCTGGTTGTGCGGGTAGAGCAAAGTCAGGCCAGTCTGGGCGAGTTCAGGATTGAGAGCAATGGTTCCGACCGTGTTCGCCGTTTGCGAGAAAGCGCAGGTTTGGAACCATGCGATCAAGCCGAGAGTAATCAATTGACTTTTCATGTTTACGATGCTATTCGTTGACGTTGTGAGCTATCCCATTGCAGGTGCAAGGCAAAAGTGCGGTATCTCGAGTGAGCGCGCAACAGCCCATGCTTAGAAGTGGTCGGTTTAGCTTTGCTGACATTGCGTGTTCGTTTGCCAAACTGAACGCCTTTTGGCTTCATCGATGAATGACGCTTCGAACGCCCAGGCATTGCATTGCTCAAAAACAGAAACAGGAATGTTCTGGTGGAATGCGAGCAAGTGGTATTCACGCAACAGGTTCGTGCACATGATTCCAGGGTCGTCTGTATTGATTGTGACCTGCACACCCGCGGCATGGAGCTGCCTGAATGGGTGGGTTTCAATGGATGGCGTTGCTCCTGTGAGCCAATTGCTCGTGGGACAAAGCTCAAGCGGAATGCCTTTATGTGCTAACATCTCGACCAATTCAGGATTTTCAATGGCTTGAAGCCCATGTCCGATGCGGTCAGCTCCCATGCCATCAATGGCGGTGATGATGTTTTTGGAAATGCCCGGAATGAGTGGTTCTCCTGCATGGACTGTAATGCCCAGCCCGCCTTTTTTGGCTCGCATAAACAAAGGGATGAACGGTTCGGGATCAAAATCCACTTCGTTGTCCGCCAAGTCCAATGCGACGAAGCCATTCCGATGATTCAGAGCGAAATCCACCCATCGGGCATTTTCTTCAATGGAATTGGTTCGCTGAAGGATGCAAATTAGGCCTACAGCGATGGGGTAAAGGGCTTCCGCTTTCGAGACGCCTCGCTGAATGGCTTCCTGGAGTCGATCCGCCTTCATGGAAGTGTGGTGGTCCAAAAGGAAGCTGGGTGCATACCGCAACTCGAGGATTCGGACGTTCGATTCCAAATACATGTCTTCGCATACTTCGAAGGCAATGCGTTCCATCCAGGCTTCCGAAACAATGACATCTCGGGTATTCAAAAATTTATGCAAAACATCACGCAATTCCCCCATGGGCTTTTGAATGAGGAACTCAGATTCAAACACGCCCTCTGTTTGCACGTCATGGCCTTGGTTCGCAGCCAATTCGCGCAAGGTGCTCATCCGCAAGGCCAGCTCAAGATGGCAATGCAATTCGACTTTTTGCATGCGTTGCAAGGCCTCGGTGGTAGGGGAGGGAAGCTTCATGCGTCAAAGGTATGCGAGGCAATGCCATTGCTGCTGTACTTTTGGCCCATGGCGGTTGAAATCAAAAACAAGAAAGCAGCGTACACGTATTTCTTGACGGATGATTTTACGGCGGGAATCCAGCTGGTGGGTTCAGAAATCAAATCCATTCGGCACGGGAAGGCGAGCATCATGGAGGCCTATTGCCGCTTCATGGACGGCGAGTTTTTCGTATTCAACATGTACATCGCAGAGTATTCCAATGCGGGGTATGTGGGGCATGAGCCGACCCGGCCTCGTAAACTCCTTCTGCAGAAAACCGAATTGAAGAAGCTCGAGAAAAAGCTCAAAGATTCTGGGGTGACCGTGGTTCCGGTGCTCCTCTTTGTTTCAGGAAGCGGCTATGCCAAACTCAATATTTCCGTGGCAAAAGGGAAGAAGCTGCACGATAAGCGTGATTCGCTGAAGGAAAAAGACCAGGCAAGGGATCTGGATCGGATGGAGTGAGCTTCAGTTTTTGGTACTCACGACGCGGTAGGTCGTCTTGAATGCCTCCCAATCCCACAAAAAATGTTGCATCAACTCTCTCAATTCCCGCTGTGTATTCGGGTTGGGTGAATTCATGTCTCTGAAAAATGCATCTTGACACTGGTTCAAGTTGTATTTGTAAAAGACGGCTCGCGTCATGGCAGTCACCAAATTCTTCGACGGATTGTTGATTTGCTTCATGAAGGAGCGGTAATGCTTGACCTTGCTGGCAAATACGTCAGGAGTGATGTCGAGAGCTCGTGCGAATTTGCTGAAAATTCGTTGGATGATTTGTCGATCAACTCCGCTGTCAAAATGCTGAGGAATCAGTTGAATGTTGGCCGAAACAATGATCATCAAAAAGCGTCCGTAGTCTTCCGTGTCCAATTTTGGGCATTGGACAAAGCCATCGGATTCATTCAAAAATTCGGCGAGTTCGGGCCACCCTTGCTCGACCGTTTCGAAAGTTGTTTCCACAAAAACATGCGCTACCTGTTCTTCCGAAAGTTTGCGTTTGGCTAGCCAACTAATTAGACCCAGGTTTTTCATCGATGCAACCAAATTTAGAATTCGCTTTGACGCTAGCTGTGGTTGAAAACACGGGGCTATCCACAGTCTTTTCCACAGCCTGTCTGCATTCGAGGGTTTACTTTTGCGAACATGTATGCGATCTTCAAACCGTTTATTTTTCGAATTCAGCCAGAAAAAGCACATTACCTGACCATGGAATTGATGGCGTTCGTGTGCCGTAATTCATTGGTAAAGAGATTTTTAACGAGGTATTACCGTGTGGTTGATGCGTCTCTTGAGGTGGAAATAGCAGGATTGCGTTTCCCCAATCGCGTGGGATTAGCGGCTGGATTCGACAAGGATGCTCGGTGGCTTCACGAGATGAAAACGTTGGGATTTGGATTTGTTGAGATTGGGACGCTCACGCCAATCGGTCAAGAAGGCAACCCCAAGCCGCGGCTTTTCAGACTTCCAGCAGACGAAGGGGTGATCAATCGCATGGGATTTAACAACGGGGGAGTGGCGGATGCGGTCGAACGATTGAAGCAGCGTCCTGAGAACCTCATTGTAGGGGGCAACATTGGGAAGAACAAAGTGACTCCCAACGGGGAGGCTCTTCACGATTACGTTGCTTGTTTTGACGCGTTGCATGCGCATGTAGACTACTTCGCGTTGAATGTTAGTTCGCCCAATACCCCGGGTTTGCGCGCCTTGCAAGACAAGGAACCGTTGCGTGCTCTGTTGGATGCCGTGGTTCAACGCAATCGATTGGCTTCTCCACCCCGTCCGATTTTTTTAAAAATTGCGCCGGACCTCACAAATGGCCAGTTGGACGACGTGGTCGAACTGGTCCAGGAATCAGGCATATCGGGTGTTATTGCGACCAATACGACCATTGAACGGGCCAATTTATCGACGGATGCAGACATCGTAAAGGAAATGGGTGCGGGAGGCTTGAGCGGCGCTCCAGTTCGAAAGCGCTCCACCGAAGTTATTCACTACTTGAGCCGAGCGTCGAAAGGCTCGTTTCCCATCATCGGTGTTGGAGGAATCTGCAATGCGGAAGATGCTCAGGAAAAGTTGGACGCTGGTGCATCGCTTGTTCAGGTTTACTCCGGTTTGATTTTTGCGGGTCCCGGATTGGTGAAAAGCATCAATCGAGCTTTGCTCAATCGCAACCGCCCTTAAGAGCGGAATAAGTGCTCCAAAGAAGGGGCTTTCTCACGCAATCGGATGCCTTTGTCTGTTTGCTCCACCGTGCAACAGGCGTTTTGAGCGTCGTGTTCAAAGAATAGCACCCACTCTTCTTTCGCGGCGGTCTTTAATAGGAGTGTTTTTTCCTCCATCGTCAGAAGAGGACGCGTGTCGTATCCGATGACCCATGCGGTTGGGATGTGTGCGACTGCCGGAATTAAATCTGCCATGAAGGCGACCTTCTTCCCTCGATAGGAAATCACAGGAATCATTTGACTATCGGTGTGGCCGTCGGCAAAGAAAATCTCAAGTCCTGGAAATCGATCATTGAACATGGTCCGATTCCAGCGATCCTCTCGAGGAACGAATGCGAGTTGACCACTGGCTTCAAGCGGAAGGAGATTCTCGCTCAAAAAAGAGGCTTTTTCCCGAGGATTGGGATGCATGGCCCAGTCCCAATGGCGTTCACATGACCAATATTGAGCATGGGGGAATGTCGGTTCCAACGTCCCATTAGCGCGTCGGTCTACAGCGCCGCCTACGTGATCAAAGTGAAGATGGGTCAGCAGTACATCGGTGACGTCTTCAAGGGCAAACCCGCGCTTGGCTAACTCGCCCTTTAAATTCATGTCGCCATGCAAGTGGTAATGGCTGAAAAACTTATCGGACTGCTTGTCCCCAATACCCGTGTCAATCAGCAGTAAGCGGTTTTCGTGTTCGATGAGCATGGAACGCATGGCCCAAGTACAGAGATTGTTGGCGTCTGCAGGAATGTGTTTTTGCCACAGTGCTTTTGGAACAACGCCAAACATCGCTCCGCCATCAAGTTTGAAGTATCCCGTGTGAATGGTGTGCAGTTCCATGCGGCAGTGAATTGATGCAAAGGTGTTTGCTGATGAATGGGGTTCGGCCTTCCGAATGAGGGCGAGCAATCCGATGGCAAAGGTCGCAGAAATGACGGTTTCTACTTCGGTCACTTTTCAATGTGAAGTTGAAGCCCAAGCTCGAGGCCTGATTGACCTTCCATTGCTCCGGATTGAGGCTTACTTTTGCAAGGATTCCAGATCAGTCACTCCATGCAATTGAATGAATTGACGGCCTTAGCCCCAGTCGATGGACGCTATCGCTCTCGCACAGCCCTTTTAGCTCCCTTTTTATCGGAATGGGGCCTCATCCGCCACCGGGTTGAAATTGAAGTCGAATACTTCCTGTCTCTCACCCAAATTCCGTTGCCTCCGTTGGCCAACTTTCCATCTGAATTAGCGGAACCTCTGCGCGACGTATACCGCAATTTCAGCGAAGCCGATGCGGATCGAATCAAAGCCTTGGAGCGGGTCACGAACCACGATGTCAAGGCTGCCGAGTACTTTCTAAAAGAAGAGATGAATCGGCTTGGATTGGGAGAGGTGTCAGAATTCGTGCATTTCGGTTTGACTTCTCAGGACGTCAACAACACGGCGATTCCGCTGTCGCTGATGCGAGCAACGCGGGAAGTCTTACTGCCGCAACTTGCTGAAGTGCGGGCGACTTTGTTGGAGCAAGCACGCGCATGGAAACACGTACCCATGCTGGCTAGAACACACGGTCAAACAGCTTCTCCGGTGACAGTTGGAAAGGAGTGGGCGGTGTTCGTGGAGCGTTTGGACATTCAGATGGCCACGTTCCAAGCCGTTGAATTCACAGCCAAATTTGGCGGTGCCACCGGTCAATTCAACGCGCACGTCGCGGCCTATCCGGAGCAGGATTGGAGTGCCTTTGCCCGGGGCTTTGTAGAAGGTACGCTGGGGTTGAAGCGCAGTCGGATCACCACTCAAATTGAACATTACGATCAATTCGCTGCGTGGTGCGACAATTTGAGAAGGATTCACACGGTCCTGATGGACATGAACCGCGATGTTTGGACTTACATCAGCATGGATTACTTCAAGCAGCGCATCAAAGAAGGGGAGGTCGGTAGCAGTGCCATGCCGCACAAGGTCAACCCCATTGACTTTGAAAATGCCGAAGGGAATCTGGGAGTGGCCAATGCGCTTTTGAGTCATTTTTCAGAGAAATTGCCGCTGAGTCGTCTGCAACGGGATTTGACCGATTCCACGGTGCTCCGGAATATTGGCGTGCCGCTGGGGCATTCCTTGATTGCGCTTCTTTCTATGCAAAAAGGCTTAGATAAATTGTTGCTGAACGCGGATCAAATGGCCATCGATTTGGAAGCCAATTGGGCAATTGTTTCCGAAGGAGTTCAAACCATATTGCGTCGAGAAGGATATCCGAAGCCATACGAAGCGCTGAAAGCTTTGACGCGCAATCATGGACGGATCAATGCAGATTCCATGCGGGCCTTCATTGATCAATTGGAAGTCAACGATTCGGTCAAAGCGGAATTGCGCCAATTGACTCCGGCCAATTACATCGGACATGCTGCAGAGTTGGTGGATTTATTGAAAGACTAATCCGTGAGCAAATTCAAAGAACTCTTCAGTCTTGTGACCCGTTACCGGTTCAATTTGCTGGTGAATATTTTGTGCAACGTGCTGAATGCGGTGCTCTCCTTGTTTACTTTTTTAAGCGTGGTGCCTTTTTTGCGCATCCTGTTTACATCAGACGGCAAACAGATCGAAGTCAGTTCTATAGAATTGGAGTCTTTGGAGGGATTGGAACGCTGGGGAGCGCTGTTTGACCAATTTGTAGCTCAGCAAGGAGCGCCGGTGGCCTTGGCGTGGATCTGCGCGGGCATTGTGGTCATTACGATTTTGAAAAATGCCAT
>CALGEI010000056.1 GCA_937881575.1 uncultured Flavobacteriales bacterium
CTCTCCACTCCGACCAAAGACACCTTGAGCCATTTATTCTGATTGGGAATCCCCTCTAAAACTTGAGCGTACTCGCCAAATCTGTGCGAGACCAAATCAGGAAAACCATCCCCATTGTAATCGCCGACGGCTGTTGCAAACGACAACTGATTCGTTTGAAAGATCGCTGCCGTATCCTGAGAAAAGACGCCCTCTGAATTCCAATAAAAAGCATTGGGAACGTCTGGGTACTGAGCGAACACTTGAGGGTACTGTGAGTAAACACTAAACCCCGTCGCCACATGCAAGTCATCCCACCCATCGTTGTCCGCATCAAACCAATTGGCTGCCCAGGAGGTCAAATGCAAATCTGTACTGTCCCCCTCTTCCACGACATGCGGTGTAAACGAGCCCCCTGTATTGTTCAGCAAAAAATTGCCTTCGAATAAACCTGCCGTCAGGTACAAATCCAAATCATTGTCGCGGTCATAATCCGCTACCGAAGTTGACATGCAATTGATGGCATAATCCAATCCCCTTTCATTTGCCACTTCCGTAAATACGCCATCAACCTGCTCGTAGAACCTATTCTCAAAACACAGGCGGTCTTGAATTAAGTGCAGGTCAAGATTGCCATCCTCATTGAAGTCGACCCAATGTCCCTGAAAACTGTTATCCACGACCTCTCCCATCGGAGTGTCCGACGTGACATCTTCAAACAGTCCCCCTCCCAAATTATGGTAGAGTTCATTGTGAGGATAATCCTGGCCGAGTACGTAATTCGCTACGAACAAATCCAGCAATCCATCCTTGTCGTAGTCACCAAAACTAGCGCCATAGCTCCGTTGATTTGTCTGTGCGATGCCACATACATCACTGATGTCAACGAGCGTCATTTCGCCGTCATTTCGATACAACCGGTTGGGAGCCAGCCTGTACGTTACAAATAAGTCTTGATCACCGTCGTTGTCTATGTCCGCCCATAAGATGCCTTTCGCCTCATTCAAATAGGCCGGCATGTTCAAGACCAACTCAGTAAAGCCCGTTCCGTTTCCTTCAAAGAATTTCAAGACCCCCCCATAATGAGCAAAACTCAAATCATCCAGGCCGTCTCCATTGAAATCCGCCATGCTCATTCCAGCTCCCCAATTCCCCCCTGTGTGGTCCGTGAAAAGATCCATTTGATTGCTGACATCGTTGAATTGACTCCAACCTGATATGGGCAAAATGAGGGATACACCAAGCACGACCCCCATCAAGAATGACGGAAAACGTTTCATCCAATAAAAGATGAAGTTCTCTGAAGAAGGAGCAAAGACTTGTAACATACACCGCAAATAAAACGAATGAGGCCACCCCTAGCGAGGTAATTAAAAATAGCCTATTCCATTGATACTTCCTAACTTATAAAAACAAACAGCCAGCTAACAACACGAAATCCCGCGTGAAATTCAATTGGGACACCATGTCGCAAAAGACAAAAGCAGCAGCAATAAATCTTCAATGTTGACGACGCCGTCCCCATCCACGTCTGACGGACAATTCTCAACGCATTGCTGCAGAGTAGCATTCCAAACAGTGCCGTTTGCACACACATTCTCATCGAACCAACAGGAAAACTCACAAGAGCCGTCATCGTCTTGAGCGTCCGCGTCATAGTTGCACGCAACTGGATACGTGCACCCCAAGCAACTGCCTTGG
>CALGEI010000057.1 GCA_937881575.1 uncultured Flavobacteriales bacterium
GACGCTCGCGCACACGATGGCGGAGCTGCGAATGAATTCAATGCGTTTCATCAGATTTCAAGATAACGAAAAAACAGCGACCTGATATGGCTGGATTTCTATGCACACTTGTCCGGATGCTTGTCCCGAACATGTTGCGCAATGGGGATGCTCTTGCCATCGTCATCCAAGCGAACAAAAATTAGACGGGTCGTGCAGACAACGGCCTCTTCATGACTGTAAACATTGAACTTCCGAGCTTCCAAAGTCACCGTAATGCTTTTGGATCCGATGCGGTCGATTTGGCCGTAGAACTTGATCAAGTTGTTCTCCTTGACTGGAGACTTGAATAGCACTTCTTCCATTTTCAGGGTGACCATGTTCGGACTGTGGCAAATTTCATTGACGAAGGCGACAGCCAGTTCGTCGACCCAGCTCAGCATGACCCCACCAAAGAGGTTGTTGTGCACTCCGAGATCGTGTTTTTTGCAGACTTTGGTTCCCAAAAGTTTCATGCGGTGAAGTTAAGCCGGAGTGGCATTTGGTGCATTCACTTGTGTTAATTAGCGCAATTCTTTCAGGCTCTTCATGCGATTGGGTTTGCGTTTTCTTACCGGATTAATCCGTAGACGGATCTCTTCATTTGTTAAAATGGAAATAAGCGGAGGAAGCTTGGATTACTTTTATGCCCTAAACCAACCTCCAACCTCCATGCGATATTTGACCCTTTGTTTTTTCAGCTTATTGGTTTTCAATGTGTCTGCACAAAACATCCAACGAGAATCGGTTCAAGTAGAATACACCAGCCGCCCAAGCGAGCCTCTTCCTAAGGAGGTGAAATCATTTAGCGTGGACGTGACACAGACCTATAAGTTTGAATATGAGGCAGAGATGGAGCAATGGGCCATCGACACGGAAATGGCTCGTGTAAACTTTCAGCGGGAGAGTGAGGCATACAGTGAAAAGGGTACCGGTGCAAAAATTCTAGAACGCGCCTTGTTGGATGAAAAGAAGCCAGAGTTGGTGTTGCCATCACAGCCTGTCAAGCGCGAATACATTTTTGAACCCGGAGTCGTAGCCTCGAAAATTGACATGCAAGGCATGGACAAGAATGAAGGAGGAGCGATCGTGACCATTGACATCCAATCGTTTGAAGGGACTTCTCCAGAGGATCAAACGCAAGAGATCAAGGACAAGGAAGGCAACATCACTTACAAATATTATCGCACCATGACGTACCGCCAGCCGGTGCGATTCGCATTGACGTTGCCGGATGGGAATGTGGTGATTGATGAGGTAATCGGTTCTTCGAAGAACTACACAACCCACACGTCCAACAAATACACCAGTAAAGGAGCGTTGAACAAAGCTTGGAACCAGACGACGATCAATAGCCAGATGAGCAAGCAGGCCGTTGACGCCGCGATGGGTTCCATCAACAATGTGCTCAATGATCGGTTCTGCTTCAGCAAGAAGACGCGACCGATGACCATTTATCATGTGAAGACGACAAAGAAGGTCAACTATACGGACTTGAATGACGCAGCGTTGGATATGAAATTGGCCCTTGAGAAGTACTACAATGCCCAGGAAGTATCGATGGCTGCGATTCGTGAAGTGGTTCCTGTTTGGGAGAAAGCATTGGAAGAGGCCGATTTTGAAAACAAGAAAGCACGGATTGACACCCGCGTTGCCGGTTTGATTTATCTGAATCTCATCTACGCCAACATCTGGTTGGAGGATTATGCCCGCGTGGATGTCTTGTTTGACGAAATGCGACGTTTGGATACCAAGAAGAGTGCGGAAGGAACGGCTGAAGGATTGGATTCATTCAGTGAGGACCAGCGCAGCCGAAAGGAAGTCAATTCATAAAGAGACGGCGCTTTCGTTGTCAATGACGGACAACGAGCGATTGAGCATGTGGCCCAGTGCGCACCAAATAGGTGCCGCTGGGCCATTTTGCTGTCGAGACGTTCCAGTTTGCGGTTCCGTTCATTCCGGTATTCGTGGCCGAAGCTCGATACACTTCCTGACCCAAACCATTGAATACAATCAATTCCGGGTAGGTCGATGTGATCAGGACCCAGTCGTTTGTTGGATTCGGTGAGCATAGGACCACAGCGACTTCCGACGTTTCGTTGATTGAATTGGCGCCTTGCCAAATGGATTCTGTGGTCACGCTGCAACCATCAAAAAGAACGACGGCCTGGTAAAATCCATCAAAGGGGGCTTCAAATGAAAGGCCTTGACCGACCTGTACGTCATTGGAATACCAAGCGATGGAATCAACGAAAGGAACGCCGGAGGTTTCAACGCTGAGCACGCTCCCGGAGTTCACGATCGAGGCAACTCCATCTGTTGGACACGGTGCAAAGCGCGCACGGAACAGATCATCTTGCTGCAAGTCAACGGCCTGGCTAGACAGTGTCGCAGACAACTCCCCGAGAGCCGTGTGATCGTTGGCATCCCATTGGTCAAACAACCATCCTTGGGATGCTACGGCCTTGAAGTCAACCGGGCATCCCTTAAAATAAACTCCATCCCAAGGAAGCGGTCCTGGGGTGATGGTGCTGATGTTGATGGCGCCTGCCAACGGGGGAAAAACATCCAACGTGACATCGATTTGCCCTTGCAAGCCAAAGCTGGTGTTGATGTGGCTGCGCGCCGAGCCAATGCGATTGGCATTGTGCGATGTCAAGTTGTTGATGGCATTGAGCCAATCGGTGATGGACCCGGGCGAATTCCAGCGATTGATGTGATACGGCATGCTGGATTCGATTTCATCCATCATGTCGGCGATCACCCCGTTGAAAGTGCTCGTCTGGAACGTGGTGTTGATGAGGTCGGCATACCGATTAACAAACCGATGGCGGAATGCCTCATTGTCCAAGACCCGATCAAACAACTGGCTATGCGAGGAAGGATACCCAGGATTGCGGGCATACTCAATGAAGTTCTCCCAATAGGAAGCGCCGAAAAATCCAAAGCTGGCATCGTTGTCATACAGGATGTACCGCCAAACATTGCTTTCCGGTTCGCGGAAACACTTCACATTGTTCGTTCCCCAGGCGATGCCCATCCAGTCGGTGTTTTGCGCGTAAGTCTCGAAAACGAAATAATCGATGTAATTCTCCACGTCGAAATTGGAAGCAAAGAGGTTGTAGTAATTCGAATTGCTCGTGGGTGTAGACAGCAAGCTATTCACGGCGGAATAGAATGAATTCCCCGAACCATTCAACACCCCCCATGAATTCATCAAGTCCACCTCGGAGGCATCGACGCCAAAGTTGTCGGCGACAAAATGCTCGTCCATCTTTTCGCGCGCGCCGTACAGTCCCCAGAACTCTCCGTTGAGGTAGACCAGCACGGGTTGCCAAGCTCCGGCTTCATTGTGCGTTTCCAAAGCCATCCGGCAAATGGCCGCATCCTGAAGTTTGGTTGCCCAACTGTGCTGACCACCGTTTCTCAGGTTGAGGTTGTTGAAGGCCAGGATCTCGGGTTTCTCGTCGAAGATTGCGAAGTCTAGGGGGCCACTGTATTCGGATTTGAAATCCAAGCGGAATGAACGCTGGGGTTCGGCTCGGGACCAGCCGCCATGAATTTCGAGATCCAGGGTTTCTTGGGCTTCCAACGAACCGGTGTCGTCAAACAACTGAAGGCGGGTCGGCTTGGACCAAGGTTGCCAAAAATTGGCTCCAAAATGCGGGTAGTTGTCTTCGGCATTCGGTCCAAACACATAGATGCCGGTGTTCCAATCCCACAGATTGTCGTAATCAGTGATCAATGAAATGACGGGGAGGTCCGGGTTGAATTCATCCAAAAAGTAGGAGGCATCGCTGACGGTGCTGGGCACCCTGGTGCCATCGGCGCTCCAGGCACGGGCGCTCATGACAGTGGTTCCATTCACCGTGATGGCTCCGCTGGCAATGAGCGCATTGCCTCCGTTGGGTACATCACCATTGGTGGTGTACCGTATGATGGAACTTTCCGTATCACCCAGAACACTCACGGTCAAACCATTCTCATACCAACCTGAGGGCGCGGAAAAGACGGGAGGGGATTCGATGCCCTCAAAACAGGTGCTGCCCGCATTCGAAACTCCGGGAGTAGGCGTGTCAAAGATGCACCACCCTTCGGTGGTTCCTTCGGCTCGTCCCATGGTTAAACCGGGTCGGAGTAATGGATTCACAGGAGCCACATCAATCAGTTCTCCGACAGGATTGCTCAAAATGATTGATTCGCCTGAACTGATTTTGAATGAAGTATGGAACCAACTTGGAAGATTGGGCCACCACAAAGGTTCGGTCTCACCATTCAGTTCCGAGCCTGTTTTGGAAATTAGGCCCAGAAATGGCCTTGCCGTCATGTCGGATGACGTGTTGGAGACATTGTGGACTTGCACGGCCAACACGTTGGCGCCATTGACCAAGAGCGACTCAATTTGATCGGCCTCCCAATGCATCACATCGGGCTGACCGCCAGCATAAAGTACCGACTCGGAATTGGCGTCGGCAAAATCATTGAAAGCACCACTCGAGGCTGACATGGTCGTTGAGCGGCTAATTTCGACCCCATTGATGTAAGCAATATAGCCATCATCGTAGTCGATGGAAAAGGCCATGAAACCAATGTCCTCAGCATCATCCACGACAAATTCTTGCCGAATGAATACGGAATTGGCATTTTGCAAGGTGGTCCCATCGTCTCCGTCTCCATATCCAAATCCACCGATCCCTGTTGACCAATTCGAGTCGTTGTAACCAATTTCTGTCCAGGAATTGCCGAGACTAGCGGTGGGGACCAAATAGTGCCATTGCGAGTCATCGACCACGACAAATTCCCAGTCCTCAGCGAGGTAGGCTTTGTCCTTTCCAGAGGCCAAAATCAATAGGCGATCATTGGGTGCTAAAAGGTGTTCCGGAAAGGTCCAGTCGTTCCAATCGTCATTGTCATCGGAGAGGGAATAGCCCGCTAAATTGATGGGTTCTTCCGTGTAATTGATGATTTCAAGCCAATCACATGACGTACCCACGGCATCAGAAAAACCTTGATCTGAAGAAACCTCTGAGATCAACAATTGCCCTTGTAAATAAAGGGAAGACAAGGACAAAATCAATAGGGTAAAGGTCAATTTCATGGGAATCGATTAAATCAAAGTCTCCTAAATAAAAAAGGAATTTTAGGCGTTTGGGTTCAGGACATTGATGCACCCGCAATAGCAATGTTGAAAGTTAATGCTTTTCTCGGGCCGTCAAAACCCACCCGCTTTTAGAATGCTTTGAAATGAACGTAATTGCGCCCATGCTATGGCCATCATTTAGTTGGATCTCTATACCGATTGTCTTGTGCGCGCTCACCTTTGGGTCATCGGTGGACCTTACAGTAGCATCACGGTCTTTCGATGCTTCTCCCCCCGTAATCCACGTCCTAGGAACGGTTCAAGATGGGGGCTCTCCCCACATCGGATGCGATCGCATTTGTTGCCGCAATTTGTTTTTGCGCCCAGCGTTGGATCGGCAAGTGGTCTCGCTTGGATTGGTGGATGGAGAGAGCCAGAGTTCATTCCTTTTTGAAGCCACACCGGACCTTCCTGCTCAATGGAATCAGCTTCAAAAACTTACGGGCGGCGAAATATCGATCCCTTCCGGTATTTTTTTGACCCATGCGCACATGGGCCATTATTCAGGATTGATGCACTTGGGGCGTGAGGCGATGGGCGCTCAGGGAGTTCCGGTTTATGCCATGCCCCGGATGACTCAGTTTTTGAAAGAAAATGGTCCTTGGAGCCAGTTGGTTGAATTGAGCAATGTAGTCTTGATGCCATTGGCCAACGAAGAGGCTGTCCACATCAGTAGCCAGTTGCAGGTGGTTCCAATAGAAGTGCCCCATCGGGATGAGTTTTCAGAGACTGTGGGTTACCGCATTGTGGGACCCAACCGTTCGGTGCTCTTCATTCCTGACATCAACAAATGGGACTCTTGGAATCGCGATTTGGCAGCAGAATTGCGCCAAGTTGATCGGGCCTATTTGGATGCCACCTTTTATGATGCAGCAGAAGTGGGTTATCGAGACATGTCCGAAATCCCGCATCCGTTTATGGTAGAAACCATGGATTGCTTGCAGAATTTGCCGGAAAAAGAGCGTAGCAAGGTGCACTTCATTCACATGAATCACACCAATCCCTGCTTGGATGAATCCAGCGCGGCCTACCGCGAGGTGCGCGAGCGGGGATACCACATTGCCAAGTTTGGAGATTCGTTTACGCTATGAGGGCATTGTTCTTCTTGATGCTTTCATTACCTTGTAAAATGGCATGGAATCAGAGTCTGCTTCACTGGAATTGCTGCATGCTCGTTTTGGTCTTGTTTTTTTCGTGCAGAAAACCTCCAGAACCGACCGATGACGGTCCGGTGGAAGCGGAAGTGAGGCTGCCCGATTTGCCGGATTCCCTTTTTGGTTACAGCGCATTGAGTTTCCCCGACAGTTGGCTCAACGACTCCGCTTTGCAACTGTTCGGCTCTTCCGGTGCCAACATCGAGATCTCCGATGCCGGAGCCACCTTGGGCCGGGTCTTGTTTTATGATCCTCTGCTTTCCGCTGATGGCACGGTGTCGTGCAGTTCGTGCCACCTTCAGGCGCATGGATTCGGTGACAATACGGCCCATTCAATCGGTTTAACTGGAGAGCCGAGCCTGCGAAATGCCATGCCTTTGGCCAACATGCGTTATCAGCGACGACTTTTCTGGGACGCCCGAACGGTGGGTCTTGAAAACCAGGTATTGGAACCCATTGAGCATCCTGACGAAATGGGCATGCAGCTGTCCGACCTGCCAGATCAATTGGCCGCCTTGCCGTATTACGGGGGGCTTTTTCATGAGGCCTTTGGTGATTCTGTGATCACGGCGGATCGCGTTGCCACGGCCCTGGGGCAATTCATTCGGTGCATTCGGGTCCATACATCACGCTACGATGAGGGGCTGAATACGGAATTCGCCAACTTCACGGATACCGAATTGGAAGGGCGTGCGCTGTTCTTCAATGGCGTGACCCGCTGCAATCAATGCCACAGTGGGTTGAATTTTTTTTCCACCCAAGCTTTCATCAATGGCCTGGAAGTGGATTATGCCGCAGCGGGGGATGCTGGGATCGGCGCTTTGACCGGATATGCGGATGATGACGGTCGATTCAGAACCGTGTCGTTGCGCAATGTGGGCATGACCGCGCCTTACATGCATGACGGTCGCTTTGAAACGCTACGTGACGTGGTTGATTTCTACTCTGACTCGATTGCTTGGCATCCTTATTTGGATGAGCGTCTCACAGTAACAGGAGTGGATGGCGACGGCCAAGAGCCTTACCAGTTGGCCTTGTCACCATCCGAACGCGAGGCGTTGGTGGATTTTCTCTTGACGCTCAATGACATGGTTATTCAGGATGCTTGGTGGTTGAGTGACCCTTTTTGATGAGCCCGTGTAAATTTTGATTAATTTGCTGCATTCCAATGATTTGTAAAACATCACCCCGCGGGTTAGTTGCTGTTCTTAGGATGCTCATCGCATCCACTTTTTGGCTGTATTCTGGTCTGACGATGGGACAAACCACGAGCGACTGCAATGGTGCTGTCGTGCTGTGCGGTGATCTGTACCAAGAGGTCAATGCGAGCTTGAATACGGGTGATGTATACGAGTTTACAGGAGGTTGCAACGCCAGTTTGGAGCAAAGCAGTGTCTGGTACACGTTTACGGTGCAGGCGGATGGCTTGTTGAGTTTTGTCTTGGACC
>CALGEI010000058.1 GCA_937881575.1 uncultured Flavobacteriales bacterium
AAAAAAATAGTCCTGTCCCGGCGTTCCGGGACAGGACCAACTTAACCAAATTATCACTTGATGCTTAGCTTGCGCTAAACTCACTTAAAACCGATTCAAAGTTAGGATGCGGTTTAGGTGTTAAACGGAGATGTTGAAATGGTTATTGACAGCCTTTCGTTAAAAAAGTCAACCCTTTGGATTTGACTGATTATCCGCTATCTTTGCGCCCCAATTAAGGAAAGATGAAGTCAGGAATTCACCCCGAAAATTATCGCTTGGTTGTCTTTAAGGACATGTCCAACGAGTACTCGTTTTTGAGCCGTTCGGCTGCGAATGCAAAGGAATCTGTAGTTTGGGACGATGGGAATGAATATCCTTTGATCAAAATTGAAGTGAGCCACAAGTCGCATCCGTTCTACACGGGTAAGGCCCAGTTCGTGGATACTGCAGGACGAATTGATAAGTTCCGTAAGAAGTATGGTCAGTTTGGCGGCAAAGCCAATCCGGACAATCAGCCAGATGCTCCAGAGGAAGCTCCGGCTGCGACGGAAGAATAAACTGGCCTCGCCAGAAAAAAAAAGCCACAGGAACACCTGTGGCTTTTTTTTGTGCTCTAAAATCGGAGCGTCTTGGTTGAAGCAATCGACGAAAGTCGAGTCAATTAGAGAGACAATGGAGTCGTCCCTGTGATCTCCAAGCCGTATCCTATAATGCCTTTCTTTCGAGGGTGGTCGGATAGAATGTGCAAACGGCGAATGCCTAGATTCCGAATGATTTGGGCGCCGATGCCGTAATCTTTGGAGTCCATGGAATGCTTTTCAGACTCATGAGGAGTCGCTTGCAGTTTCTTGTATGTTTTCAATTCCTCAAACAAGCTTCGCCCTTCATCCAGTTTGTTGATGCAGACAATGGCTCCTTTGCCTTGATGTTGAATTTGCCGCATGGCGGCATGAAGCTCAGGGCCTTTGCCAAAGTTCGTCATTTGAAACACATCGCCCAGCATGCTCGAGCTGTGCACGCGAACGGGTACGTCTTCGCTTTCGTCCCATTCTCCCAGTGTCAAAGCGAGGTGCTCGACATCATTTGTCAATTGGCGAAATGCGATGGCATTGAATGTCCCGAATGCCGTTTCAATCTTCAATTCCAAGGTGCGTTCGATGAGCGTTTCATTGGCCAGGCGGTATTGAATCAGATCAGCAATTGAGACTAGCTTGAGTCCGTGTTCATTGGCCAATGTTCGGCATTCTGGCAATCTCGCCATGGTGCCGTCTTCATTCATGATTTCCACAATAACACCTGCAGGCTCGAATCCGGCAAGTCGAGAAAAATCGATTGCGGCCTCGGTATGCCCCGCTCTTCGCAACACGCCGCCTGGTTTCGCTCGGAGCGGAAAGATGTGCCCGGGTCGACCCAATTCGTTGGGGTCGGTTTTGGGGTCAATCAACGCTTGGATGGTTTTTGATCGGTCTTGCGCGGAGATCCCCGTGGTGCAACCATGTCCCATCAAGTCCACGGAAACAGTGAATGGCGTTTCGAAAGCGGCGTTATTGGTTTGTACCATGAGGTCCAAGTCCAGTTCGTCACAACGACTCTCAATCAAAGGAGCGCAGATCAATCCGCGTCCGTGAGTGGCCATGAAATTGACCACTTCGGGTGTGGCATGGCGCGCGGCGATCAGGAAATCCCCTTCATTCTCACGGTCTTCATCGTCAACGACAATGATCACTTCTCCTCTTCGAATGGCTTCAATTGCCTCCGGAATGGTGTCCAACATGCTCATGGTGCAAAAGTACATCGGAGAATGGGCTCGTCCCTCCATAACTTTGCAGCATGATATTACCCATTGTAGCATATGGTGACCCGGTTCTAAAAACAGAGGCGGCGGAGTTGGTCAAAGGCCATTCGAATTTAGCGGATTTGATTTCCAACATGTGGGAAACCATGGAGGCGGCCGAAGGCGTTGGGCTGGCGGCACCTCAAATTGGCCAGAGCATTCGTTTGTTCGTTGCCGATGGTTCACCATTTGGAGAAGGAGAGTCTGGCGATCCCGATTGCGTTGGTTTTCGACGGGTCATGATCAACCCGGTCATATTCGATGAGTCAGATGAGATGGCGGAGATGGAGGAAGGCTGTTTGTCCATTCCTGGAATCCGTGAACCCGTTCAACGACCGCTTTCCATTTCTGTGGAATACTTCGATGAGTCCTGGAATCTAGTCGAAGAGAAACTCACTGGATTGCCAGCGCGGATTGTTCAGCATGAATACGACCACTTGGATGGCACCTTGATCACAGATCACATCAACCCAATGCGACGTCGATTGCTGCATGGCAAATTGCGCGACATTGGATTGGGCAAAGTGTCTTCTGATTATCGCATGCGTTATCCTCAAGCTCGGAAGTGATGGCGATGCGATACGCTGCAACTTGGTTGATGTACCTGATGGTCGTCTCGGGGTGCGATTCTGTAGCGGATGAATCGGCGAGCTCCACAGTCGACTGCGAAGCATTGGCTGCGCAAATTCAACAGCTCGAGCAAACGTTGTTCAATGCGACAGAAGAACTCGAACCCAATCAAAATATCCGGAGCCAGCTGATGGGAGATTATGCAGCGTTTGCCAATGCGTGCCATGACGATGCCAGAACCGCTGAAATGCTGTTCCGTCGCGCCGACCTCTTGCGTTCGGCGGGAAAATTTCAAGAGGCGATGACCCAGCTTCGGGATGTCCATGATCATTTTCCTGAATATGAAAAGCGGTCTATCTCGGCTTTTTTGGTTGGATTCATCGCTGAAGTCGAGTTGAATGATCGGGAGCAAGCCAAGAAAACGTATGAGCAAGTCATTGCTTTGCATGATAGTACGGATGCTGCAGAATGGGCCCGTCAATCGTTGTTGAATTTGGAAGCGACCGCTGCGCGACGTAATTTGATCGGAAATGACGAGCATCCTCGATAATTCTGCCGCTGCTTCGGCCAGCCGTTGGAGCTGGCGAACCTTGAAATACATCATGGCATTTACGGTGCCGTTGGCTGTTTGGATTTCTTTTCAAGGAGAGGGCGCTTGGACGTATACCGCCCTCATTTATGCCTTTGTGTTCTTGCCGGGTTTGGAGCTTATCATGGGGCCCAATGCAACGAACTTAACCGAAATGCAAAAGGAGGTAGTGGCCAACGATCGTTACTACGACGTTCTGCTTTGGTTACTCGTATTGGTTCAATACAGCTTTTTGATTTATTTCATTTGGTCGCTGGCTCAAGGTTCTCGTGCTTTCGGTTCTTTTGAATGGTGGGGAATGGTCTTGTCCATGGGGGTCATCTGCAGCATATTGGGAATCAATGTGGGGCACGAGTTGGGGCACCGAACGGATCGGTTTTCACAGCTTCTGGCCAAAGCATTGCTGGTGACATCATTGTACACGCACTTCTTCATTGAACACAACCGAGGACATCACCGCAACGTGGCGACGCCAGCAGATCCGGCGACCGCCAAGAAAAGCGAGTGGATGCAGGTGTTTTATTTTCGGGCGGTGATCATGGCGTGGTGGTCCGGTTGGAAATTGGAAGCGCAGCGTTTGCGTCGCCAAGGACGATCGGTCTTCCATTGGACCAATGAGTTCATTCAGTTGCAACTTTTGCAATGGTCGCTATTGGCGGCTGTTATTTACATCGCTGGCTGGGAAGTGGGGGTAGCTTGGTTGGTTGCGGGGATGTTCGGGGGCTTCCTTTTGGAAGTCGTCAATTACATCGAGCATTATGGGTTGCAGCGAAAAATGGTTACTGAGAACCGTTACGAACGGGTGCAGCCTCATCACAGCTGGAACAGTGATCATGTGATAGGACGCATCATGCTTTTTGAATTGACACGGCATTCGGATCACCATCACCAGCCGCACAAACCGTATCCATTGTTGGATTCGGTCGACAATGCACCGCAACTCCCCACGGGGTATCCGGGCATGATGGTGTTGTGTTTGATTCCTCCGTTGTTTTTCGCCATCATGAACCCCCGATTGGAACGCCTTCATTCTGAGCATTGAACCACGCTGAAGTCATTCGAAAGTGGTAATTTTGTTTTTTAAACAGAATCGATCAGGATGAGTCAAAAATTTAGAGCGGGTGTATTGTGGGGGGATGAGGTGAAAGCGGTCTTTGCAGACGCACACAAAAACGGATATGCCTTGCCTGCCGTCAACGTCATTGGCACCAATTCGGTGAATGCCGTGTTGGAGACGGCTCGGGATTTGAACTCTCCAGTCATCATTCAATTCTCGCATGGAGGTGGTAGCTTCTATGCGGGCAAAAGCTTGAAGATGGATGACCACCAAAACACGGTTTTGGGTTCCATTTCTGGAGCGCTGCATGTCCACACCATGGCGGAGGCTTACGGGGTTCCTGTTATTTTGCATACAGACCACTGCGCGCGCAAGCTCCTTCCTTGGATTGACGGGTTGCTGGACGCGGGACGCGCTCATTTTGAACGTACAGGTCAGCCTTTGTTCAGCTCGCACATGATTGATTTGAGTGAGGAGCCGTTGGAGGACAACATCGGTACGTGCAAGACCTACCTCGAAAAGATGCACGACATGGGCATGTTTTTGGAAATCGAATTGGGCGTCACCGGCGGAGAGGAAGATGGAGTGGACAACACCGATATCGATAGCAGCCGTTTGTATACCCAGCCAGAAGAAGTGGATTACGCTTATGAGCAATTGAAGTCCGTCAGCGACCAGTTCACGGTAGCCGCTGCGTTTGGCAATGTGCACGGTGTTTACAAGCCGGGCAATGTGGAGCTCACGCCCAAGATTTTGGACAACAGCCAACGCTATATCCAAGAGAAGCATGCGACCGGGACAAATCCTGTGGATTTCGTGTTCCATGGCGGCAGCGGATCTACGGTGGATGAGATTCGAGAAGCCATTGGTTACGGCGCCATCAAAATGAACATCGACACAGACATGCAATGGGCGTTCTTGTGCGGAGTGCGTGATTATGTTGATGCAGAGCATGCCTACTTGGAGTCACAGATCGGCAATCCTGATGGGGCGGATCAGCCCAACAAAAAGAAGTATGACCCACGCGTTTGGTTGCGCAGCGGTGAGACAGCATTTGTTGCACGACTCAAAAAGGCGTTTGAAGATTTGAATTGCGTCAACCGCAACGCGTAAACTGATTCCCTCATGCTGAAACCCTTTCACTTGCGATCCTCGCAGGCGCATTCGCGTTTGCTTGAATTGGCCCAAACGGATGGCCAACGTCATTTGGTTGATCTCTTTGTAGAGGATCCCAATCGCTTCGAATCCATGCATTGTGAAGTGCCGGGATTGCTTTATGATTGGTCCAAGCACCGGGTGACAGAGGAGGTCATGGGGGCGCTGTTGGCTTTGGCGGAGGAAGCGGGTTGGAAGGCCGGACGTGATGCCATGTTCCGAGGAGATGCCATCAACCAAACTGAGGGGAGGGCTGTGCTGCACGTTGCCATGCGCGGGGAGTTGGAGGATGACTTTTCTGTGAATGGCCAGCAGGTCATGCCAGGAGTGCTCGCGGTGCGTGATCGCATGTTGGATTTTGCTGAATCGATACAGGCGTCTGACGAAATCACCGATGTGGTGAACATTGGAATTGGAGGGTCGGATTTGGGTCCATTGATGGTCACCAAAGGATTGCGCAGCCATTCTCGTGGTCCAAAGACGCATTTCGTAAGCAATGTGGATGGAGCGCATCTGGAGTCGGTGTTGTCCGGATTGAATCCTGAAAAGACCTTGTTCATCGTGGTCAGCAAAACGTTTACCACGCAGGAAACGATGGCCAATGCGATGGAGGCCAAGCATTGGCTTGTGGAGGCGCTTGGAGAAGGTTCTGTAGCCCAACATTTTGCGGCAGTCTCGACCAACTTGGCTTCGGCTCAGGCATTCGGAATTCCAGAGGAGCGGATCTTTGGTTTTGATGACTGGGTGGGTGGCCGATACAGTCTTTGGGGGCCAGTCGGTTTGTCCGTAGCGTGTTCCATAGGCGCAGAGAATTTTCGGGCCTTGTTGTCCGGTGCACGGTCCATGGACCAGCACTTTCAGCAAGCCGATGGTCGATCCAATATGCCTCTCGTAGCCGCTCTTATTGGTTTGTGGTATGTGGAATACTTGAAGTTTCCCACCTACGCGGTGCTTCCATACGCTCAAGATTTGGATCGATTCCCTGCGTATTTGCAACAAGCGGACATGGAGTCCAACGGCAAGTCAATGGGACGGGATGGAAAACGAATTGAACATGCTTCAGGCCCGGTCATTTGGGGAGAGGCGGGAACCAATGGTCAGCACGCCTTTTATCAATTGCTTCACCAAGGCACGACCGTCCATCCAGCGGATATCATTGCGTGCGTCAAGCCGCACTCTCGATTTGATCAGCACCATGAGAAGTTGCTAGCCAATGCTGTGGCTCAAGCAGAGGCTATGATGATTGGTAAGTCCAAAGCGCAGGTTGAACAGGAAATGACGGTGAAGGGAGCAACCGCTGAAGAAATTGCGGCCATCGCACCGCACCGCGTTTTCGAAGGGAATCGTCCTACAGGGTTCATGCTGATGGACCGTTTGGACCCCCAATCGTTGGGCCAGCTCATCGCTTGGTACGAGCACCGCATCTTCTTGCAAGGATTGTTGTGGAACGTATGTAGCTACGACCAATGGGGAGTGGAATTGGGCAAGCAGTTGGCAGGGCAGGTGCTGTCCGAATGGAGTGGAGGAAGGATGGGAGAACATGATGCCTCGACGACGGCATTGATGCAGCGCATGCGCTGCAAAGAATAGGTTAAAGTGATTCAGATAGTTGCGCGATTGGTCGCTTCATTGTAGATTGAGCGAGAACAAAGTCCGGTATCGGGCTTCTCAGAATCTGTTATGAAAAACTATCTCTTGACCGCTGTTTGGCTCATGTGTGTCACGCCTTTGTTTGCGTCCATTTCCGGAATTGAAGCGGAGGTGCACAACACCTCTGAATTTGGTACAACCTATCGTGTTTACATCACGTTTGATGCCAATGACGATGAGTTGATTGCCATTTATGGAACGGTGGGTGAGAATCAAAATGCTCCCTTGACGATCTCGTCCTCGGCTCCATTTTTCCAGTCACCATTTGGGAGCAATTTTGCTGAGGGCATCAATCCGCTATTTTACCCTGCTTTCCCAGAAGTTGAAATGGACAGCTGGGTGACGATTGGGTCAGCAGATTCAAATGGCAGCGGAGGTGTTCAGTCCGTTGGAATGGAAGCGTATTGGGACGGTTTCAACGGGACAGGTTTTACGGTTAATAATTTCACCGGGGCTTCTTGGTTTATCATGCCAGGCTCTTCTGTGGATGCGATTTCTGGCGATGACCAACGCGTTCTGATTGCCCAACTCACCACAGAAGGTATTTTGGACTTGGTGGTGAATGTCCAATATGACAATGCGAATGGCGAAACGTTCAGTGAGGATGGACTGAGTTTGGTTTTTCCAGAGTTGCCTTCAGGTTGTATGGATGACAGTGCCTGCAATTACGATGCGCTGGCCGAGGTCAGTGATGGGAATTGTGTGTTTCCAGGAGATGCTTGTGACGACGGCGATTCCGGCACCATGAGCGACGCATACAATGACAACTGTGCTTGCTCGGGAGAGACGATTGTTGAAGGCTGCACGGATTCCAGCGCTTGTAATTACAATGCCGCGGCGAATTTGAATTCCGGATGCATCAATCCTGGTGACTCGTGCGATGATGAAGATCCAGCGACAGCAAATGATGTTTACTCTGCAGAATGCGAATGTGCGGGCCAGTTGGTGATTTTGGGTTGTACGAATTCGAACGCTTGCAACTACAACCTGCAGGCGGATGAAAACGACGGTTCATGCACTTTCCCGGGAGATTCGTGTGATGACGGTATCAGCAACACCATCGACGATGTGTATACTAACAATTGTGATTGCGAAGGCGAATTGGTTCCAACGGGGCCTGCGGGGATTGAGATAGAAGAGTATGCGACGTCAGAATACGGAACGACCTACCGCGTTTACGCCACATTCGATGCGCCAACCAATGAGTTGATCGCAGTGTATGGCACGGTTTCAGAGAACCAAAATGCTCCTTTGATCATCGAGTCTACAACGTCGATTTACCAGACCCCGTTGGGGTCGAATTGGGGAGAAGGGATCAATCCTTTCTTTATAACGACGTTTCCCGAAATCGAATTTGATAGTTGGTTGACCATTGGATCGGAGGATAACAACGGCACGGGGGGTGTTAGCTCTGTAGGGTTGGAGAGTTATTTATTGAGCTTCAACGCCGGCGATGGCTTTGCGGTTGAGACCTTCACGGGAGCTTCGTGGTTTATCGTTCCAGGCTCTTCAGCGGATGCGATTGCCGGAGATGACATGCGGGTACTCGTTGCTCAATTGACAACCGATGGAATTTTGCATTTGGTGATGAACTTCCAATACGATGATATGGATGGGAACACCAACAACACGGATGGCCTTGAAATCACGTATCCTCAGCTGCAAGGCGGTTGCACGGACATGACTGCCTGCAACTATGACGTCACGGCAGAAATCAATGACGGTTCGTGCCTCAATCCTGGAGATGCTTGTGACGACGGCGATTCCGGCACCATGAACGACACATACAATGACAACTGTGCTTGCTCGGGAGAGACGATTGTTGAAGGCTGCACGGATTCCAGCGCTTGCAACTACAATGCCTCGGCGAATGTAGAGGATAACTCATGTGCGTTTCTTGATGCGTGCGATGTGTGCGGGGGAGAGGGCATCGCTGCGGGGACTTGCGACTGTGACGGGAGCCTGCCGAATACAGGGTATGATTGCGAGGGAGTGTGTCTAATCGATACAGACGGAGATGGTATCTGTGACGCGCTGGAAACAGCAGGTTGCACAGACGAAGGTGCTTGCAATTACAATGATTCCGCTACAGATGAGGATGGATCTTGCTTTTACGCTGAGGAGCTCCTCAATTGCGATGGATCTTGTGTCAATGATGTCAACGGAAACAACATTTGCGATGAACTTGAAATCTTTGGTTGCATGGCAGAATCAGCAGACAACTACGATCCCGAAGCCTTGACGGACAATGGCAGCTGTGTATGGCTCGATGGCTTGGTTCAAGGCTTGGAGTATGAGGTGTATGCAGAGGACGCGATTGAAGGCATGACGACCTATCGAGTCTATGCGGTGTTTGGTTCTGATGACATTGAAGTAACCGCGATGTACGGTACAGAGGCGTTGCCTTGGCAAATTATTCCTTCGACGTCCTTTTATCAAGACGCTTTGGGTGGTTCAACACCTTCGGTGATCAATCCGTTGTTCTTCTCTTCATTCCCTTCTTTGGAGTTTGACTCTTGGGTGACATTGGGGGCGGAACCGGGAGCGGATGATGTCAGTGGGAGTGTCGGCATGGATCCGTTTTTTCCTGCTTTCGAAGCGGGCAATGCGCTGGATGTCAACACCTTCTTAGGCGGTTCGTTGTACTTGATTCCAGGTGCATCTGAACAGGCAGTGCCAGTGGATGGTAAGGTTTTATTGGCTCAGATTACAACGGACGGCACGACGGACATGTTGGTCAATCTTCAAATCCGCAATGAAGCGGATGAATCCATCGAAGTTGGAGGGCTCCCTCTGACGTTCCCCATGCTCGACACACCGGGATTGGGTTGCACTGATGAGTCTGCGACCAATTATGATAGTACAGCTTCTTTGGATGACGGGACGTGCGAATACCCAGAACCGAGTTATACGGGCTTGTCGTATGAATTGATGGAAGAGAACATGCCAGAAGCGGGCATGCGAACTTTCCGAGTTTATGCCAACTTTGACAACCCTCAAGATCAATTGACCGCTGTCTTTGCACAAGCAGGCAATCCCATTGACATCAGCACGTCATCGTCCTTTTATCAGAACGCGTTGGGAGGCACGTTTGCAAGCGAAATCAACCCTGCCGCCGAATTGGTTGACCCCAATGTGGCTTACGACAGCTGGATGACCATTGGAGGTGAGGACAACACGGTGAATTTGTCCACAGTTGGAACTGACGTGGCATCGGATGAGTTTGACTCAGGCGGCAACTTCCAAGTGAATAACGACTTGGGAGCCAGTTGGTTCGTTTTGCCTGATACAGAGCCTCAGGCTTTTCCAGATGCAAATGGTCAAGTCTTGATTGCCCAGTTGACGACTACAGGGGAGGTCACTTTCCAGGTGAGTTTGCAATACCGTTCTCAGAATGGAGAAAATCCTCAAGAGTTGAATCAATTGATCGTGTTCCCTGATTTGAACTTCGGCTGCACGGATTCAGAAGCATGCAACTACGATGAGGAAGCGGAAGCCGAATCGGGAGAATGCATCTATGCCGAGGATTACTTGGATTGTGAAGGTGAGTGTTTGAATGATGTGGATGATGACGGTGTGTGTGATGAACTGGAAATCGCGGGTTGCACCAACGCCGATGCGGACAATTATGATGCAGACGCTACAGATGACGATGGCTCGTGTGCATTCCTGGGTTGTACGGATGAGCTGGCGTGCAACTATGACGCATCGGCCAACACGAATGATGATTCGTGCGAATTCCCAATCGAGTATTACGACTGCAATGGAGATTGTATCAACGATTCGGACAATGATCAGATCTGCGACGAACTTGAAGTTGCGGGATGCACGGACCAAGAAGCACAGAACTTCAATGGGGACGCCACGGACGATGATGGCAGTTGCGCGTATCCGGGTTGCACCAATCCAAATGCTGAAAATTATGATCCTGCGGCCAATGTGGATGATGGATCTTGCATAGCAGGTGGATGCGTTTACCCCAATGCCGCCAATTATGATGCACTGGCTTCCTTTGACGATGGCAGTTGCACCTTCTTGGGCTGCACGGACGCCTCGGCTAGCAATTATTGTCCGCTGGCTTTGGAAGATGATGGCTCTTGCGTCTACGACGTAATGGGTTGCACGTATGAAGAAGCGCCAAACTACAACGCAGATGCCACCATGGATGATGGTTCATGCGAAATGCCAAGCGGTGAATCGGACTGTCCGTTTGACACAGATGGCAATGGCTTGGTGGGATCAGCGGATCTGCTTGAATTCTTGGCGGCCTATAGCTATCCTTGTCAATAAGCTGAGGTTGCCTTCGAATTGAAAAACACCGACCATTGAGGTCGGTGTTTTTTTTTGCGTCCAATCCCCACCTTTATGGCGAGCCGCTTTTTCCATGAAGCTCTCCATCTTATTATTGCTCAAAATGTCCCGATGAATTCAACAGCTACCCTACCCAAGTCACTTTCGTTCTGGCAAATATGGAACATGAGTTTCGGGTTCTTGGGAATCCAATTTGGTTTCGCGCTTCAGGGCGGTAACATGTCGCGCATCTTTCAAACGTTGGGGGCGAGCCCTGATGAATTGCCGGGACTTTGGATTGCGGCGCCATTGACGGGGCTGGTCGTTCAGCCCATCATCGGCTATCTGAGTGATCGCACCTGGAGTCCAAGATGGGGGAGAAGGCGTCCATTCTTTATGATTGGAGCCGTTCTGAGTTCGTTTGCGCTCTTCTTTATGCCGTACAGCTCTACGCTTTGGATGGCAGCGGGATTCTTGTGGATCCTCGATGCATCAATCAACATCAGCATGGAGCCGTTCCGTGCGCTTGTGGCGGATAAA
Source organism: uncultured Flavobacteriales bacterium (assembly GCA_937881575.1). GTDB lineage: Bacteria > Bacteroidota > Bacteroidia > Flavobacteriales_D > Sanyastnellaceae > UA16. The sequence continues at coordinate 11,668 of CALGEI010000058.1, forward strand.
CTACCGGAACACCAGCGTTCCTATGGTTTTGTGATGCAGACCTTGATCATTGGCATCGGCACTTGGGTGGCGTCGAACTTGCCTTGGTTTGTGACAAAACTGGGGGTTCGCAACGAAGCGGCGGCTGGAGAAATCCCTGATTCGGTCTTCTATTCCTTCGCTATTGGAGCGGCGGTATTCCTCATTTCCATCGCGGTAACCGTCTTCACAACGTCGGAAGACCCGCCGGAGGATATGGCGGCATTCGAGTCGGAGAAACAATCTTCAGCGGGTTTTGTCAAGGCAGCGGCGGGCATATTGCAGGCCATTCTGGCCATGCCACGGGTGATGGTGCAGTTGGGAGTGGTGCAGTTTTTTAGCTGGTTTGCATTTTTCACCATGTGGTCTTTTGCTACACCCGCGCTGACAGAGCATGTCTTTCAGGTTACGGACCCGTCCAGTGCTGTCTACAACGAGGCCGCCAACTCCGTCTCCAGTGCGATGGGCGTCTACGGATTGAGTTCCATGGCCTTTGCGCTCTTGCTTGTTTTCTACACGTCGAAGCGAACCATCAGTCGGCGCTGGATTCATTTTGTATCATTGGTGTTGGGTGGGTTGGGATTTTTCTCCATGATGACATTGGGTCCTGATACAAGTGCAAATCTCAAGTGGAGCTTTGCTTTGGTGGGAATCGCCTGGGGTAGCATGTTGTCCATGCCGTATGCCATGTTATCGAGCTTCATTCCTTCGAAGAAAATGGGCATTTATATGGGGATCTTCAATATGTTCATTGTCATCCCGCAGGTCTTGGCTGCCCTGGGTGGGATTAATCTAATTCATACATGGGCATTCAACGGTACGGCCATTCACACGATGACCATCGCTGGGGCTAGTCTTTTATTGGGAGGATTAGCGACCCTTTTCGTTCGGGATTCCGACACTTGATGTGAAGAATAGAAAACTTGTTGAAAAACGGAATTATAAAGTGTTGTTTGTACACCTTATTTGTCGTATATTTAGGATTGAAAAATAGAGGATTCAATGTTAAATAACCTCATTTCGTGGAATTTATCGGAAAATAACTACTCATGAAAAACGTTTACTTACTCTTTAGTTTGCTGGTCATTGCGTCAGCTTCATTTGCCCAAACGGCAAATGTCACGTTCAATATGGACATGTCAAATTATGCGCCTTTTCCCAATGCGGATTACGACAATTTGGTGATCAATGGTTCTTGGAATGGATGGAGTGGTTGGGGCATCACCCTGGCGGATGAGGATGGTGATGGCATTTGGTCTGGTTCAATGGATTTCAACCAGAATTCTCAAATTGAGTATGTGTTGGCGATGACAGGTGCTGCAGATGAATGGAGCGGATGGGGCCAAGTAATCAATGCAACAGGTCTTCCTTGCGCATTGCCTGGAACCAATAACTACTTCGTAGCTGTTGGAGACGTTGACGTTACCATTGATTTATGCGCTGGAACGTGTGCCACTACATGCGAATCTGTTCCAGATGACATTTCATTGACCTGGCAGGTAGATATGAATGAAGCAGGATCCAACCCAGCAGGAGTATTCTTGGCAGGTGGATTCCAAGGCTGGACCCCGGGTGAAACCCAGATGTCTGACGAAGATGGAGATGGTGTTTATACCTACACGCAAATGGCAACGCCAGGAACCGTGTTGGACTGGAAATACATGAACGGACCGAACTGGGGAACGGAAGAGGCTGTTCCAGTTGCATGTGCTTCAGCCGGATATGGCAACCGATTTATTGTAGTTCCCGATGTGGATACGGTAATGGAAGCCGTTTGCTTTGGAGCTTGCGTAACCTGCGGCACAGAGGTCATTCAGCACGAAGTCACCTTCATGGTGAACATGGCCAATGAGGCAGTTGCTGAGACGGGCGTTTACCTCGCCGGTGGCGCTTCTTTTGGCTCGCCCGGTGACAACCAAATGATGGACGAAGATGGTGATGGCGTATATACAATTAGCGTGATGTTGGACGAAGGCTTTTTCGGGCACTACACGTTCACGAACGGTGCGTGTGGTGACTGGTCTTGCAAGGAGAACTTGGCAGGCCAGGAGTGCGGTGATCCATTAAACTACAATGACCGTTTCTTGCCGGCTATCGAAGGCCCTACGACGATCAACACGTGCTTCGCACAGTGTTCTACAGACGGATCTTGCAGTTCTGTTTCTGAAGCATCCGTTACATTCCGAGTGGACATGTCCACCAGTGGTGTGACAGGTGCGGTGACGGTATTCGGCGGTTCATTGAACGGCTGGAATGCGGGTGCGAATCCAATGACCGACGAAGACGGAGACGGTATTTATGAGTTTACGACTGTATTGGCTTCAGGCGGTCACGAATTCAAGTATGTCAACTCGGGTGCTGAGGAATCATTGGACCCTGAGCTTACAGCAGAATGCACGTTGACAACAGGTCCTTACACCAACCGTTACATCACCGTTGAAGGCGGCGTTGATATGGTATTGGATGTGGTTTGTTTCGAGTCTTGCAGCGCATGTGAAACCAATGAAGGGGACGTATACGGTTGCATGGACGCTACAGCGAGCAACTACAATGAAGCGGCGAACATTGACGATGGTTCTTGCTTGTATGCAACAACCTTCAATGTGGACATGTCTTGCTCTGGGATTGAGTTTACGACTGTTTATGTGACCGGCCCTTGGTGTGGATGGTGCGCTGCTGAAGATTATAACTTCTTGTCTGATGCAGACGGAGATGGCATCCACTCGTTGACCATTGACTTGGCAGGTACCATTGAATACAAGTACATGGTTGATGGATGGGCTCACCAAGAGGATTTGGTGGACGACATGCAAAACGGTGGTGAGTGTGCTCCAGTGACTGATTTCGCTGGTTACGCCAACCGATTGGCTGACGCTGGATCAACGAACAACGATGCATATGGCACGTGTTTGACGTGTGATGAAGTGAATCCACCAGCGATTGTTGATGTCATGTTTGACATTGATATGAACGGAACGGGCTATCCCAACGCAGACTACGACAATGTTGTCGTCAACGGTTCTTGGAACGGCTGGGGCGGCTGGGGTGTGACCCTTGCGGATGCTGACGGCGACGGTGTATGGTCTGGAACTTTGGCTCTTGAAGAAGGCGCTGCATTTGAATTCGTCATTGCTGTAACCGGTCCTCTAGATGGATATTCTGGTTGGGGCTCTGTATTCAATGCACCTGCTGTATGCTCTACCAACCCAGATGCTCCAATCGGAGCGGGTGGTGGAAACTACGGGGCTACAGCGGCTGAAGGTTTGGTTGTTGCATACTGCGCAGGAAGCTGCGTTGCGACATGCCCAATCTTGGGTTGTATGGATCCATTCTTTGCTGAGTTTGACTTGTATGCTACCGAAGACGATGGGTCTTGTATGACATCAGTGGTATTCGGTTGCATGTATGAGTCAGCAGAGAACTATACTGCTGCAGCAAACACAGACGATGGAAGTTGTGAATTTGTGGACAATGCGTGTCCCGGTGATTTGGATGGTGACGGTTTGGTGGCAACACCTGACTTGCTTTCCTTCTTGTCCGTATTCGGAACTGATTGCGATTGATTTGATTGATTAGAATAGGAAAGGCCGACTCCTCTTGGAGTTGGCCTTTTTTATTTCAAGGGCTTGCCACAAGGAGCGTCAAGCTTCCTTTGAACATCGTAACTTTGTATCGTGAAACGTTTGGTTGAATCTCGCTTGCCCACTGCCGTGGGTTCCTTTACCATTTTGGCCTTCGGAGAAGAAGGGGATTTGTTTCCCCATGTCGTCTTGATGTCGACTCTCGAGTCCGATGCTGCGCCCGTGGTCCGCATCCATAGTGAGTGCATGACCGGCGATTTGTTTGGCAGCGCACGTTGCGATTGCGGTCAACAATTGAATCGAGCCCTCGACTCCATCGCCAAAGAAGGCGGCGCCTTGTTGTACCTCCGTCAAGAAGGCCGAGGCATCGGTTTGGTGGAGAAACTAAAGGCTTACAACTTGCAGGACAAGGGACGGGACACGATCCAGTCCAATGAGGAGTTGGGACATCCAGCGGATGCCAGGGGGTATGAAGATGCCGTGGCCATCCTGAAAGACTTGGGTTGGGACGCTGTCCAATTGATGACCAACAACCCGTTGAAGATGGAAGCGCTGAATGCCGGCGGCATTGAGGTTGTTAAACGGCTACCGGTGATCATCCCCGCAGGCAAAGAGAATGCCGACTACTTGCACGTCAAGCAATCGTTGATGGGCCATTTGCTGGGCTAAAACCCCGCTTTACATCGAGATCGCGTGCATGAGTTCCATGCACACAATGGCACCAACCGTCCCTACAGCATACCCCAATACTGCCAGTAATACACCTACTGGTGCTAGAGCGGGGCTGAATGCCGCGGCCACGATGGGAGCAGAGGCCGCCCCGCCGATGTTGGCTTGTGACCCGACGGCGACATAGAAGAACGGTGCTTTGATGATCTTGGCTACGGTCAACAATGTGATGATGTGCGTGAGCATCCAGAGCAATCCGATGAGGATAACGGACCAGTAAACGTCCCAATTGTGGTAGAGCTCGACCACGTCCATTTTCATGCCAATGGTAGCGACGAGCACATAGAGAAAGACACTGCCGGTCTTGCTCGCGCCAGCACCTTCGTAATTTCTCAGCTTCGTAAAGCTCAGTCCAATGCCAATGGCTGTAGCGGCCACGACGAGCCAGAAGAACCCGCCCTCCAAGCTGCTGAGGTATTGGACGAAGCTATCGGGGTTGGCCGTTTTGATGCGGGTAAACCACGCACTAAAACCGGGGGCCAAGCCATCCGCTAACGCATGCGACACGGCAACGGCTCCGAATGCAATGCCCGCAATGATCATGAGGTCCTGAAAAGAAGGCACCCGTGCGATGCCCAATTGGAAGGCTTCCACCTTCTCTTTGAGTGCATCCACGGCCGACGAGTCGGCTTTGAGCTTGCGATCCAATATGGCGCTCATACCGGCGCCAACCAGCAAGAAGGGCATCCACAAATTGGCAACAAACACATCCACAATCAACATGGCGCTGAACTGGCTGTCCAAGGTGCCTGAAATCTCTTTAAGTGCCGCTTGGTTGGCTCCGCCGCCGATCCAGCTTCCCGCTACCGTCGACAGTCCGCGCCAAAACGCTTCAGGCGAATCACCTCCGAGCACCGAGGGTTCGATGAAGCTAACCGCCCACAGCGCCAATGGTCCGCCGATTACGATGCCGAATGTGGCTGTAAAAAACATGATCAGTGCTTTCGGTCCCAGGTTCCAAATTCCTTTCAAGTCGATGCTCAAGCAGAGCAGGACCAGGCTCGCCGGCAACAAATAACGCGAAGCCACGAAGTACAAGTTGGAGGATTCCCCATCGATCAACCCCAATGAATTGTACGCAGCCGGAAGGAAATAACACAGCAGCAACGACGGGATGATTTTGAAAAATCCAGCAAATTTTGGAAGCGAGCTGAAGTGAAAAATCAGGGCCAAAGTGGCCAGGAGCAGACCCAGTACAACCGCGTCATTGGTAATCAAAGCATTCATAGGATGCAAACTAAGGAGGACTCGGCAGAAGTCGGTTAGGAGAGGCCAAAAGAAAAGGCCTGCTCCATCCTTAAGGATCGAAGCAGGCCTTCATCAGCGGGTTGCTGTCTGCGGATCAGTCCACAGAAATCAACTCCACATCAAAGACAAGTGCTGCAAATGGAGGGATCGGTCCGTTTGGATTTGGATTCGCTCCGTACGCCAATTCTTGTGGAATGTAGAACGTTGTTTTTCCTCCTGGCTTCATCAATTGAAGGCCTTCAGTCCATCCAGCGATCACGTTTCCGAGTGGAAAAGAAATCGGTTCTCCTCGCTTGAATGATGAGTCGAATTCGGTTCCGTCGATCAATGTTCCGCGGTAGTGAACGGTCACGGTAGAGGCAGCCGTCGGTGCGTCACCTGACCCTTCTGTTTCATGCATGTATTGCAGTCCAGATTCAGTCACTTGAATGCCGTCTTTCTTGGCGTTGGTGGCCAAGAAATCGAGGCATTCTTCGCGGTATCCCGCTGAGGACTCTTCCTTCTTTTTCGTCATGAATTCACCGACCATCTCGTTGGCCTGTTCAGCGGTCATGGTGGCGGAGCCATTCATCTGATTTTCAAAACCGGCAGCGAGTTGAGCGGCATCAATTTCAGTAAGACCTTCCTGCATCAGGTTGGTAGAGAACAAGACGCCTAAAGCGTAACTAATGGATTCCATGGAAGTGGAGTTGGATTGTGCCCACACATGCGTTGAGCTAGTTGATAAGAACGAAAATGCGATGCCTGCGCACAAAGCTGCAGGTCTAAAATTGAAAGAAATCATGAGGGTTGAGTTGTTTTTTTTCGAGTGAAGACCCAGTCGTTTTCAGTGGATAGATCCGCATTGAATGCGTAGCCCATGCCGTTGAATTTCTTGAGATCTATGGGGTTTTCAATGCGTTGTTGAATCAGATACCGCGCCATCTGTCCCCGAGCTTCTTTGGCGTAGGTCATCAGCGATTTGAACTCGCCGTTGACCTCATCCTTGAACTGGGGAGTGATCACACGGACCGGGCTGTCTTTGCGCAAAATGGCTTTGCTGTATTCGTTGCTGGCGAGGTTGATCAAACACCCGTTGGCGGCACCAACGATATGATCAGCCAACCGGTCTTCCCAGTAGTGGTACAGGTTCTTTTTCTTGGTTGTGATGGGCCACTTCAAGCCCATTTCCAAACGGTAAGGCTGCATGCGGTCCAAAGGCCGCAAAATACCGTACAGTCCACTGATGATGCGCACATGTCCTTGCGCGAAAGCCAAATCATCTGAGGAGAGTGATGCGGCATCGAGACCACGGTATACCGCTCCTTGGAAGGCCATGGCGGCAGGCTTGCCTCCGTCCTCATGCGCTGAAGCATCCCACGCATTGGCCCGTTCCTTGGTTTGGGCAGCGAGGTCAGGGTTCAATGCCATCAACACCGCCAAGTGCTTTGCCGAGTGTTTGCGCAGCTTATCAGCCAAGTAAGTGGCATCGCTGAGGAACTCGGGTTGCGATGCCGGGCCGACATCGCGCGCGTTCTCAAAGTCGATGGTTTTGGCTGGAGAGAGGAGACAAATCATGGGGCGAGCGCACAAAAGTACAAGATGCAGGGAGGGGAATCAATTCGATTATCTTTCGAGCATGAAAAATTTGCAAAAAAGCTTTTTGCGCGCATTCATCCAAGGAACACTAACCGGTGTGTTTATGGTGCTAACAGCTTGCACATCTGTTGCTTGGTCCCAGTGTGAGGCCGGTGAAGTCGCTTTGGAATTGACCCTTGGAACCGACGCCTGGGGCTATGAGATGTACTGGGAAATAGCACCTGCAGGCGCAGGTTGTGGATCGCTCGAATTCATTGCGAGTGGAGGCAATTCGGTCGATGTCGGCTGCGATGGAGCGGGCAACATGGGATCAGGGGGAACGACATACGGCAGCAATGCTCAGTTTGTAGAAGGACCGTTTTGCGTGGTGGATGGAACGGCATTGGAATTGATCCATGTCGACAGCTATGGAGATGGAGGGACAACATTCGAGCTCAACATGGATGAAACACTTTCAGGTGCCTTTGGCGGAACCGGCGCGGGCAACGTGTGGTCGTTTGTTGCTGGCGAAAGCTTGTTTGCCCCCCATGATGTGCCTTGCGATGCTGCGGAGATTGTGTTGGATGGCGAGACTGTGATGGTATCCAATGCAGGGCTCACGGTCCAATCAGGCGAAGTCAGCCCACAGGCAGCTCCCAATGGCAGCTGCAACCTCCCGGGGGCGTGGTGTGGAAGCGATGGCAATGCTTCGGCTTCTGCTTGGCTCACTTATACGCCGATCGTTTCCGATCCTGTGACCGTTATGGCCTGCTCAGATAGCACCACATTTGACACCCAATTGGCGATGTACCGGGTGGAGGACTGTGGAGATTTCACCACCTTCGAACTGGTCGGATCCAACGACGATGCGTGCGCGGGGTATGCTTCCATCTTTTATTCCAGTTGCTTGGAAGTGGGGGCGACTTATCTCATCCAATTGGACGGTTGGGCCGGTCAGCAAGGTGTGGCCGAGATAACGCTGTTTACTTCCGAAACGTATGAAGGATCGGCCGATGCCCAGCAGCGCAATGTCACCTGTCCATTGAGCAAGGATTCCGAACCCAATGGCTTGTTGCTGGCCTATGTCAACAACGGCGGTTCAGACTTTGATTGCACCTGGACCGGCCCTGATGGTGTTGAAACCAATGAGGCTTGGATCCAGAACCTTTCGCCTGGAACCTATACCGCTGAAATACTCACCGCCTGTGGCAATGCCTTCACGTTGGAACGCAATATCATTGCCCCGTCTTCTTGGAGCATGTCTTCGGAGGTGACGCAGGCCTCGTGTGAGACTTCGGCCGATGGTGCCGTGGAGGTGGAGGTGTCTGGAGCCAACGGGGGGTACACTTTCGCGTGGACAGGTCCTGGAGAATTCACCTCTGAAGAAGAGGATCTTCAAGACGTTGTGGCGGGAACCTACCAATTGGTGGTTACGGATTTGAACGGTTGCACCAATCCTTTGACGGCCTATGTGACGGATGCTGGTTATGGTGATTTCACCATTGGCAACGACACCATCATTTGTGAAGATGAGCCGCTGTTGCTATACGGACCTACCGGTCTCACCTACGAATGGCAAGATGGATCGAGCAATCAGTTCTACTACATCGAGGCGGGGACCTATGCTCCGGGGACGTACAGCATTATTTTAAATGCCACCACCGATTCCGGGTGTGAATTTGCCGATGCTTTGATTTTGACGGTGCACACTTGCTCAGTGGGAGTGGATGAAGTGGGATTGGAGGCGTCGCTGGTTTATCCCCAGCCGGCCAATGAGTACGTTTACCTGGACATCGACTTAACGGACCAGCCGTGGGCCATTTCGGTTCGTGATGCTGCCGGTCGTGAAGTGCATCGGGGCATGTGGTCTGGTGGCTCCGCGCCGCTGTTCAATGTTTCGAGCTGGACAGAAGGATGGTATCAAATCCAGTTGTTGGATGGTGACCGTTCGTTGGTGCGCCCTTTGATGGTGCGGCATTGATT
>CALGEI010000059.1 GCA_937881575.1 uncultured Flavobacteriales bacterium
CAATGACGGGTCATGCGAGTATGCAGTGGAAGGATTCGACTGTGACGGAGTTTGTGATGACTGGAACGGTGATTTGATTTGTGACATCCTCCAGGGATGTGGTGATCCAGGGGCTTGCAACTACGAAGAAGTAGAATATCCATCTTTGGACTTCTGTGACTTCTGTGGATGCGATAATGTCTATTCAAGCAATGCAGATTATGGCATTGAAATTGAAGAAGTTGAGTCTGGTGTTGATGGAGCAATCACGTACATGGTTTACCTGACGACTCCTAACAGCACGGATGTATTGAATGCGATTTTGGGCAACGAGTCCAACCCCATTATCTTGGGGTCATCGAGCCAATTCTTCCAAGATCCAGCGGGTACTGCCCTTGCTCCAACAGCATCTATGTTCGGGTTCTTCCCACAATTGGCTTACGATTCATACGTGACCATTGGAGATGATACCCCAAATGATTTCATTCAATTTGCTTCAACAGAAGCTGGCGAGTTGCCAGAATGGGTCAGTGACTTTGAGGCCGGAGGGAACATCGAAATCAACGATGCGATTGGTTCTGGCTGGTATTTGGATACCGATGCGAGTAACTACGGTCACGGTGTAGCTGGAGATGACAATCGGGTATTGATGGCGCAATTGACGACACCGGGTGTCTTGTACGGAGAGCTCTTCGTTCAGGTCTTCCCACAAGGTTTGTCAGCTGGGAACACAATGTACTTGTCATTGTCATTCGGAAGTGAATCTTGCGGTTGTACTGACGAGACGGCGTGCAACTATGAGGACGATAATTACACAGACGATGGCAGTTGCTACTACGCACCTGCAGGAGTTGATTGTGACGATGTTTGCTTGTATGACACAACGGAGCCGAACATTATTTTCATTCAGGATTACTACACATCTTGTTCTACTGTTGACACGGACATTCGCGAGCCCATGGCTATTGACAACTGTGACTCAGAATTGGAATTTGCTTACACAGATAGCTACGTGGCAGGTGATTGCAGTGGTACTTACACGATCATTCGTACTTGGACGGTAACGGACAATGTGGGTTACATGGACAGTGCAGAGCAGTCAATCGGCGTAGTGGATCAAGAAGCTCCTACGTTTACGGCACCTGCAGAAGCATCCATTTCATGCACCGAGGACCCGGGTGATCTGTCATTGACAGGGACTGTGAACGACGCAGCGGATGCTTGTGGTTCTGTTGCCAGTATTTCGCACTCTGACGCATTGGGTGAATCCAATTGCTTCGAAGGCGATGTGATCATTCGAACCTGGACTGTGGCTGATGATTGTGGAAATGAGTCTAGTCAGGAGCAAATCATCAATTTGATTGATGACAATGCACCTTTCTTCACGGACATCCCTGAGGATATCGGTTTGGAGTGTGGCGCTGAGCTGCCTTCAGTCTTCGCCACTGCAGAGGATGCTTGTTCATCTGTAACGGTAACAATTTCTGATGAGTCAGGCGATGTTAACTGTACTGGAATGGAAGTGATCTACCGCACGTTTATAGCAGAAGATGCTTGCGGAAACTTCGGTTACGCTGTTCAGACCATTACACGAGTGGATACCGAGGCCCCAGTTGCTACGGTTGAAGACTTCGATATCGGTTGTGGCGAATACGATGCTACAGCAGAGTACGGTTCATATGAATTCTCTGACAACTGCATGAGCGATGTCACGGTGTCATGGGAAGAGGTTGGCTCTTCTGATGAAGGTCAAGAGATTGGATGCTTCGATGTTCAGCGTGAATACACATTCACGGATGGATGTGGAAACGCTTCCACGGTGATTCAAACCGTGTCTGTATTTGATGAAG
>CALGEI010000060.1 GCA_937881575.1 uncultured Flavobacteriales bacterium
TCCTTTCATCAAAGTTGACACTCGAAGGCCCCCTGGTCAAGGACAAGGCCTCCTTCATGATCAGTGGACGACGCACGTATATCGATTTGCTGTTGAACCCCATCATCAACTCCATCAATGTTAGCGACAGCGATGTCACCACAGACCCGCGCTATTTCTTCTATGACTTCAATGGGAAAGTCAACTGGAAAGTGGGAGATCGTGACCGTCTCTACTTCAGCATCTTCAATGGCCGAGATGACTTCGGTCTGGCGTCAACTGAAACCTTTGGGACCTCAAGCTCTTCGATCGACTTCGGGCTGGCTTGGAGCAATTCCGTTGCTGCGGCACGGTGGAATCACGAATGGGGGCCTCGTATGTTTTCCAATGTGATGCTCACCCGAAGTCAATACAATTTTCGAACTGGTGTGGAGTTCAGTGAACGCGAACTCAACGCAGATTCCGCTGCATCGAATTTTCAATTCGCCTCGATTTACCAATCAGGCATTGAAGACTATACGGCACGCATAGATTTTGACTTTACTCCCAATCCGCAAAACTTCATTCGATTTGGAGCGAGTACAATCCGGCATCAGTTCAACCCGGGAGCGACCACATTGCAACTTGATTTCGGAGCCGACTTTCCTCCTCTCGACACGGTGTTGGGTTCTGCCGGAGTCTCCTCCTTTGAAAGTGCCGCGTATATCGAAGACGAATTCCAACCCTACGAGCGCCTCAAACTCAACATCGGACTTCACGGATCCATTCTGGACGTACAAGACAAAATCTACACGTCACTGCAACCCCGCTTGGCTCTGAATTACCAATTGCCGTATGGCACGGCCTTAAAAGCCTCGTTCGCAACCATGACCCAGTTTGTGAATTTGCTCACCAACGAGGGCCTCGCTTTACCAACGGACTTGTGGGTTCCGTCTACCGCTGCCATCACGCCCCAACAAAGTTGGCAGGTTGCCGCTGGATTGGCGCAGTCCTTTGATGGATTGGAAATCAGCTTAGAGGGCTACTATAAAAAGATGGACGGTCTTTTGAGTTACCGTGAAGGAGCTGGATTCACCTCAGGGCTCAATGAGAATTGGGAGGATCAAGTGACTCAAGGTGAAGGCAACTCGTATGGATGTGAATTTTTAATCCAGAAGAAAACCGGTCGGACTACGGGATGGATTGGGTACACCCTGAGCTGGTCCAACCGCCGCTTTGACGAGATCAACAGCGGACAATGGTTTCCATTCACATACGACCGACGTCATGACGCTTCCGTTGTCATCTTGCACCGCCTGAGCGACCAATGGGATCTCTCTGCCACTTGGGTCTATGGAACCGGTCGCGCTTTAACGCTTTCTGAATCTCGATTCAAAACATTCATTCCCTCCAATTTTGGAGGAACGGGAACAGATTTACAAGGATTGAACATTGAGGTTCCAAGCACAAAAAATGGATACCGCACAAGCCCTTATCATCGCGGAGACATCTCGGTTACCAAATCGAAGAAAAGAGAGCACACTGAGCGGTCATGGATTTTTAGCTGCTACAATGTTTACAACAACCTGAACCCATTCTTCTCGCTAGTAGATACCGATGTGAATGAAACGCGGGTCATTCGAGAGTACGGGATCTTCCCCATCATTCCTTCCGTTGCATGGCGCATAGACTTCTAATCAACATGAAAAACAACATTTCACTTTGGGTTGGCCTTTATGGATTGATCATGCTAAGCACAGGCTGCGAGCGCATATCACGAGGCGTCGTGCAGGAGATTGAATTTCCCGAACATGAGCCGCGCCTCGCCGTTTCCATGCTGTGCAATTGGGATGCCGACACCCTCGTGGCTCGAGCCCAGAGTTCTGCAGGCATCTTGGATGCCGATGGAAGTCAAAAGCAAAAAGAAGCGCTTTTCACTCTGAGTCAGTCCAACGGCGCTTCTTATACATGGGGAGGAACAGACGATTGGCTGAATGGCGTAGGACACGTCTTTGAAAACCCCGGACTTGAGGAGGGCGAATGGACACTAACGGCTGAAGCTCCTGGATTCGAATCGGTCACCGGGTTGCAATCCACCCCTCCCCGAATTGACACGCTCAACGGGGCTGCTTATC
>CALGEI010000061.1 GCA_937881575.1 uncultured Flavobacteriales bacterium
TGCTGCAAAAAGGCCTCGACATCGGATTCCCCAGCGTCCACGAATTTGCGAGGCGAGAGATACTTCCCCCAAGCCATGACCCAATTGGTCCAAAATGGAATCAATGATTCCTGCACGCCCTTTTTCCGGGCCAAGTCCCCGAACTGCTCGCGAAAGCTCGATTGGGCCATAGCGGATGGAATAATCCAACAACTGCCCCTCACTTACAAGTAATATGCGACCAGTCGTAAAACCCAATATTAACGAACTGTCGTATACTATACGTTCGCAAAAGAATTAAAGCACTCATGACAACAATCGCATCAAAGGACGGTCGCAAGCTTGCCTTCCTTGAAGTAGGAGATCCGCAAGGACCTCTTGTTATTCACAATCATGGCGGACCCAGCAGCCGCCTCGAGGCGAATTTACTGAAGGAGCCAGCATTGAAGCACGGATTGCGGCTATTATGTGTCGATCGACCAGGCATAGGACAATCAAGCGTTCAGGAACGGCGAAGCTACTCTGGCTGGGCCGATGATTTATCAACCATCGCTGATGCGTTGGGCTATCATGAGTTCGGCATTACAGGTTGGTCTGAGGGTGGTCCCTGGGCCTTGGCTGCTGCTGCTTACATTGATCCGGGGCGACTCCGGCATGTGAGTGCGATTGCAGGAGGATGTTACGGTGCATTTGGAGACAATTGGGCAAAAGATCACTTATCAAAAGTAGATGCAATGGGCGGATTTCTTGCACTGCATTTCAAGCCTGGTTTTCAGCTTATGTATGAGTTGCTCGCTCTGACTGCGGAGCATTTTCGGTCGAACTATTTCAAGCAACTGCTTCAAGCAGTAAATGAGTATGACCGGGAGATTCTCCTGCGGCCCGGTTTCCAAGAGATGTTCTGTGAGGCGAGTGCTGAATGCTTCGCCCAAGGAAGTCAAGGACTTGTCCTTGATTCTGAGTTGCTTTATAAAGCATGGGAGTTCGATGTCAGATCGATTCATCGACGCGTGCACATTTGGCAAGGACTGGACGACCGATTGGTGCCTGACTTCATTAACAAGCAGATTTCTGAGCAAATGCCAGGTGCAGTTTGGCATGCTGTAAATCAAGCTGGCCATTTTGTAGCCATTGGATCGGCGGACGAGATTCTCAAAATCACGGCCGATGAATTGTCTTGAGGCGGAAAAAGAATAACGCGAACAATGCGATCCACCGAATGGCTACCCGTGTCATGCTCCATGCTGGTTCCGCTTCGCTCCACTGGCATGGATCACGCCACGGGCAGCCATCGGTGATCGCGGACGTTGGGCGTCATTCACGCACCATTTCACATCCTTTCTATGGAGATTCGGCAATGCCAAAGTCGTTTGATGGACAAGTGGCGCTCGTCACTGGGGGTAGCTCTGGCATTGGCCGCGCTACAGCACAGGCCTTCGCGGCCCAAGGTGCCAAAGTCGTTGTCGCAAGTCGACGCCTCGAACAATCGGCCGAGACGGTAAAGTTGATCCAGGCCGCCGGCGGCGAGGCGTTCTTTGTCAAGACTGACGTGACAAAGGCCAGAGATGTCGAGGCACTTGTCGCCCAGACCATTCAACAATATGGCCGACTCAATTTCGCCTTTAACAATGCCGGCATCGAAGGTGACGCGTTCATCCCACTTGCCAAGTACTCCGAAGCTATGTGGGATAGCGTCCTTGACGTAAATCTCAAAGGCGTCTTCCTGAGCATGAAGTATGAGTTGCCGTACATCGTAGAGTCCAGGGGAGCTATTGTGAATATGGCCTCAGTATCGGGGTTGGTTGGTGGCCGCTTGGGGGCTGCGTACTACGCCAGCAAGCACGGCGTGGTCGGCATCACAAAGGCGGCCGCAATCGAGTACGCCGATAAGGGCGTTCGCATCAATGCCGTCGCTCCCGCCGTAATTCATACACCGATGGCAGAGCGTGCGTTCTTCCATGACGCCGCGATTGCTGCCAGAGTTACCGGCTTGCATCCTCTTGGGCGAGTTGGTACGCCTGAAGAAGTTGCCAATGCCGTTGTATGGCTCTGTTCGCAGGGCGCATCGTTCACCACAGGGCACACATTTCCCGTCGACGGAGGTTTCTTGATACCTTGAGTCAAATCAAGCAGCGTGCAACGACGAGATGACGCCCAACCCTTCGTTCCAGCCGACGCACTCCGGCCTGCGGCCTCCGCGCGCGGCTGAA
>CALGEI010000062.1 GCA_937881575.1 uncultured Flavobacteriales bacterium
TTGATCATTCCGAAACCCTTGGATCCGCGCTTGATTTCATACATCGCACCGGCTGTAGCCAAGGCGGCCATGGATTCAGGAATTGCAAAAGCCCCGATCCATGACTGGGATGCATACACCAAAGAATTGCTCGATCGATTGGGCCATGACAGTGGCTTTTCACGCACCATCGCGGAGCGCGCAAAAAAGGCTCCCAAACGTGTGGTTTTCGCTGAAGCCGATCACTACCGCGTTTTAAAAGCTGCAGAACAGACCGCCGAGGAGGGCATCGCGCATCCCATATTGTTGGGTCGGCGTTCTGTGATAGAGGGATTGATTGAGGAGCATTCGCTTGAATTGCCGAATGTGGAAATTATCAATCCACGTTCCGATCATGAATTCGAACGGCGCAAGGATTTTGGCGCGGCATTCTTTCAACGTAGAATGCGGCATGGTTTGACCGCACGTGAAGGAGAGCGTTTGATGCGCCAACGCAACTATTTTGGTGCGATGTTGGTGCAGACGGGATATGCTGATGCGCTGATTTCTGGCTTGACACGAACGTATCCGAGCGTCATTCGCCCTGCGTTGCAGGTCATTGGAAAAGCCGAAAATGTTGACAAGGTCGCTGGCATGTACATTCTGGAAACCAAACGGGGTCCGATGTTTTTTGCAGACACCACCGTCAATGTGAATCCAACAGCGGAGGAGATTGCCTCCATTGCTGTCTTGACCGCTGACGCTGTGCGCAAACTGCGCATAGTTCCTCGAATCGCTCTTTTGAGTTATTCGAACTTTGGTTCAGCCGGTGGAGTGGATGCCGAAAAGATGGCCAAAGCCGCAGCGATTCTAAAAGAGCGTCATCCTGACTTGATTGTTGATGGGGAAATCCAGGCCAATTTTGCCTTAAATGGCGACTTGCTTTCGGAGTCCTTCCCGTTTTCTTCGTTGCACAACAAGCGAGTTAATACCTTGATTTTTCCCAATTTGTCTGCAGGAAACATTGCATACAAGCTCTTGCAAGAAATGGCAGGGATAGAAGTCCAAGGCCCCGTACTTTTGGGCATGCGGAAATCATTCCACATCTTGCAAATGGGTTCATCAGTTCGTGAAATTCATGACATGGTGCGGCTCGCTGTTGTGGATGCTCAAATTAAAAATCCAGCATGATTCACCACTTGAATGGTCGACTTGTCGAGAAGACGCCAACATACGCGGTCGTTGAATGCGGGGGTGTGGGGTATCAAGTGCACATCAGCTTGACGACATTTGAGCGCATCGGATCCGAGGAACAAGTGCTGTTGCACACACATCTCGTGGTGCGTGAGGATGCTCAACTCCTCTACGGTTTTTCTCACCCAGAGGAGCGGGAGTTGTTCTTGTTGTTGATTGGAGTGAGTGGTGTTGGTGCGAATACCGCCCGCATGATTTTAAGCGCAATGGATCCGGATACGGCACGTCAATCGATTCAGATGGGCGATGTCGATGCCATGAAACGAGTGAAAGGGATTGGGGCGAAAACAGCCCAGCGAATCATCATAGATTTGCAAGATAAAGTGGGCGCTATCAATGGAGTTGATCCAACCGGAAAGGTGCCTTCGGCGCATGCACACAATAATGTTCGTCAGGATGCGTTAATTGCGCTCACCACGTTGGGCTTTGATCGCTCACGATGTGAAAAAGCCCTGGATCAAATCCTGGGAGAATCGAACGAACCAATGGCTCTAGAGTCCCTAATAAAAAATGCTTTGAAGCGCTTGTGATATGGGGAAGAAGTGTACCATAGGGCGGGGAATAACACGGTTCGCATTGGCTTGGTTTGTCCTTCTTTTGTGCCAACCAACTGTTTGGTCTCAAAGCGGAAGCGACCCTTCTGAAAACGCGGATTCCTTGATCATTGATTTGCCCTTTCCATTTGGTGGAGAGGATCCATTCAATCCAACGGAGAGCCCTTCAGGGTTTGATTTTGCTTGGCCAAGCAATGTCCAGTATGAAATGGTCTATGATGAGGAAACAGGCCTTTACAGCATACGGCAGCTGATCGGTGACACCCTGGAATTTCGTCCAACCACGTTCCTGACCTTGGATGAATTCCTCGAATACGATATGGAGGGAAACCTCACTGAATATTGGAATGAGCTCCAAGTTGAGGACGACGAAGCGGATCGAGCATTTGCTCCTCAATTGACCATTGATAGCAAGCTGTTTGAGTCCATTTTTGGCAGCAACAAGATTGAAATTAAGCCGCAAGGGTCAGCGGAACTGACCTTCGGATTGAATGTTTCCAATACCGAAAACCCGAGAATTCCTGAGCGTCAACGGCGCATCACCACATTTGATTTTGACCAACGAATTCAATTGAATATTGGGGGCAAAATCGGTGATAAAATTGACCTGGGAACGAATTACAATACAGAGGCGTTGTTTGATTTCGAGAATCAAATGAACATTGGTTTTCAAGGGGACGAGGACGATATTCTGAAGAATTTTGAAGCGGGTCATATCTCTATGCCTTTACCGGGAACCTTGATTACAGGCAGCCAAAGCTTATTCGGAGTCAAATTGGAAACGCAATGGGGACGACTTTACAATACCACGGTGCTGTCCCAGCAAAAGGGAGAACGGAAGGAAATCGAAGTAGAAGGGGGCGCTCAGACGCAAGAATTTGATATTCGAGCTGACGACTACGAGGCCAATCGTCACTATTTCTTGTCTCAGTTCTTTCTCAATCAATACGATGAAGCGATGCGGAGCCTTCCGGTTCCGAATTCGGGCGTGAACATCACTCGGATTGAAGTCTGGGTGGTGAACAGCCAAGCCAATACACAAGATGTGCGGAATGTGATTGGCTTTACCGACTTAGGAGAACATCCAGGCTATATCTCCTCGAATTTACCGGTAGCTGAATTGACCGATGACCCCAACTTGGTGATCACGGATCAACTGAATCCGAGCAACCAAAACAATGAGCTCTACGGGCTCATGACCGAGAATCCGGATGTCTTGGGGTTCACGGGCGCCAACTCAGCCATCGCCTCCTTGAGCTTGGGGATGAACCAAGGGATTCACTACGAGCGCGTGGGCAATGCACGAAAACTTGCCCCAACAGAATACACCTACAATTCACGGTTGGGATTCATCTCCTTGCGCCAAGCATTGAACAATGCTGAAGTGTTGGCCGTGGCGTATGAGTACACCTTGAACGGTGAGTCTTACCAGGTGGGGACCTTGTCTCAGGATGGGTTCAGTGCTCCAAATGCGCTGATGTTGAAGATGTTGAAGTCGAGCATTACGCAACTTCGACTGAGCAATGGTGATCCTGCTCCGCTATGGAAAATCATGATGAAGAACGTGTACTCGATGCAAGCGTTCGGATTGAGTGAGGAGAACTTCAGGCTGAACATTTGGTACAATGATCCGGCGACGGGGGTTGATTTGAATTACATCCCGAGAAATCCATTGGATGGCACCTTGTTGCTCCAGTTGCTGGGCATGGATCGGTTGGATATCAACGGCATGAGCCAGCCCGATGGGGTCTTTGACTTTGTTGACAATGCAGCGACGGCGGGCGGAACGATCCACAGCCAGAACGGCCGAATTTTCTTCCCCTCTGTTGAACCGTTTGGCTCCAATTTGAAGAAAGAGATTGAGGCGCGCGTGGACGATGTCAACTTGGCTCAAAACCTCATTTCTTCCATTGTATTCCAGCCTCTCTACGACTCAACAAAAACGGCGGCTCAGCAAATTCCTTCCCTGAACCGCTTCCGGATCAAGGGAGAATTTCAGAGTCAAACGAGCAGTGAGATTAGTTTGAACTCCATGAATGTTCCGGAAGGTTCCGTCACGGTGACTGCTGGAGGAGTCCGTTTGATCGAAAACCAGGACTATACGGTCGATTACAATTTAGGGCGGGTAAGAATCATCAACGATGGTCTCCTCGAATCAGGACGGAATATCAAGGTCAGCCTGGAGAGCAATTCGCTCTTCAGCATTCAGACCAAAACGATGATGGGGACGCGATTTGATTATGTTGCAAGTGATAAATTCAACATCGGTGCGACTTTCCTCAACCTGCGCGAAAGACCTCTGACACAAAAAGTGAACATTGGGAATGAGCCTGTCAACAACTCCATGGTGGGCATGGACTTTGCTTGGCGCACAGAAAGCCAATTGTTGACGGATATCATTGATAAGCTGCCGTTTTATGAAACCTCAGCGAAATCAAGCATAGACATCAGTGCAGAAGGAGCCTATATGATTCCTGGACATAGTCGAGCCATTGGCGATGACGGAAATGCGTATGTGGATGATTTTGAAGGAAGCCAATCTGCCATTGACATCCGATCGGTCAACCGGTGGTTTTTGGCGTCTACGCCCAAGTTGCAACCGGCGCTTTTCCCTGAAGGAAATCTAGAAGATAGTTTGACCTACAATTACAACCGTGCAGCGTTGAGTTGGTATACGGTCGATCCACAGTTTTTCCGGGGGTCAGGGTTGCAAGACGGACAAGTGACCGCAGAGATTAAGAGTGATCACCGCACGCGAGAAGTTTTGGAAGGCGAGGTCTTTCCAAACCGTGAATTGCCAACGGGCACCCCGCCCAACATTCCGACTTTGGATTTGACATTTCGCCCGGAACAACGAGGCCAGTACAATTACGACTTGCCAGATGGTGCTGGTGGAATTTCAGCAGGCTTGACCCCAGAGGGCAGACTAGCGGATCCCGGATCCCGATGGGGCGGAATTCAACGCGCTTTGACAACCACGGATTTTGAGGCGGCCAACATTGAATACCTCCAATTCTGGTTGATGGATCCTTTCAATGAGGATTCTGAAAATTTGACCGGGGGAGAGTTGTATTTCAATTTGGGCAATGTCTCAGAGGACGTCCTCAATGACAGCCAGTTGGGTTATGAAAATGGATTGCCTTCAGCGAACAACCCTGAATTGCCCACCTTGAATGGTGTCTGGGGAACGTATCCTGACCCTGCGACTTTCAATGTGGTCAATGCGTTCGATAACACTTCTGGAGATTATCTATTGCAAGACGTTGGACTGGACGGATTGCCCGATACCCAGGAACAGACATTCTTTGGTGATTGGTTGAATGATCTGTCAAGTTGGTTGAATCCCGACGCTTATGAGGAGTATGCCGCAGATCCATCAGCGGATAATTTCCGGTATTTCCGAGACCCTCAAGCACAATCGGAGCAAGAAACCATTTTAGAACGGTATGCCCGTTTCAATGGATACGAGGGAAACAGCAATACGGATTCGCCAAACGGTTACCCGGTGACATCCACCACCATCCCGAACACGGAGGACATCAACCAGGACATTACCCTGTCGACCATCGAAAGTTATTTCCAGTACCGTGTCTCCATGAGGCCGCAAGACTTGGGAGAGGTGAACATCGGCAACAACTACATCACAGACACGTTTGAAGAGGTCAAAGAAACAGCGGATGGACGAGAGCGGACCATTCGGTGGTATCAGTTTAAGATTCCAGTAAGGGAGTATGAAACACGTGTAGGAGGCATCACAGATTTCCGTTCCATCCGGTTCATTCGCATGTTCATGAAGGGCTGGTCGGAGCCTGTAACTTTGCGTTTTGCCCGTTTGGAATTGATTCGAGGCGAATGGCGACGGTACCTCAATTCATTGGCGGGACCTCAGGAGGTTGAGCCGGACGATCCCTCGTCGACATCGTTCAATATCAGTGCCGTCAACATTGAAGAGAATGGCAATCGAGAACCCGTTCCGTATGTGACCCCACCGGGTATCATTCGTGAAATCGACGTGGGTACAGCGAATCAGCGTCGGCTGAATGAGCAATCTTTGGAATTGGCTGTCTGTGGCTTGAAGGATGGTGATGCACGGGGTGCCTATCGCAACATCAATTTCGATATGCGGATGTACAAGAAATTGCTCATGTACGTGCACGCTGAAGCTGGACCGGATGGCACAGCATTGGAAGACAATGACATGACCTGCTTTGTGCGTTTGGGCAATGATTTTGAATCGAATTACTACGAATACGAAATCCCCCTGAAGGTGACGCCGTGGAATACCGGGGATGAAGACTTGATTTGGCCCTTTGAAAACAACGTTGAAATTGAGTTTCAACAGTTGCAGAATTTGAAAGTGGAACGACCTCCAGGGTATCCGTTGTTTGATGAATACGCGTCCTATGATCCAGGATCTTCCGCGCGGATCGCCGTCAAGGGAAATCCCAATTTGGCGAATGTGGTCATGGTCATGGTGGGAGTCCGAAACCCAGACAAGGATGAGAACGAATTCGACCCTGAAGATGATGGGTTGGATAAGTGTGGCGTGGTGTGGGTCAATGAAATGCGTTTATCTGATTTCAACGAGAAAGGAGGCTGGGCGGTAATCGCTCAGATGAATGCGAAGTTGGCTGATCTGGGAAATGTTTCCGTTGCTGCGAACATGTCAGTTCCTGGCTTTGGAGGCCTAGAACAAAGACTGCAGGACCGTCAGCGTGAAACGATTCAAGGCATTGATGCTTCTGGAACGATTCAATTGGGCAAGTTGATGCCGAAAGCTTTGGGCATCACATTGCCGATGTATTTGGGTTGGAGTGAACAGGTGAGTACCCCGCAGTATGACCCGCTTTCTCCTGACATTGAAATGGCGTCACAAGAAGGTTTGTCAGCAGACAGACAGGACAACGCCAAGACCATTAACCGTCTGCGTTCAATCAACTTCTCTAGCATCAAGATTGATCCCAAGTTTGGTGAAGGCGCGAGCAAAGATCGCAATAGACGAGGTGACGGGGGAGATGCAAGTGCGGGAGGAATTGGCAGCCCGGGAGGTGATTCCAAAGGGGGCAAATCAGGTGGGAAAGGAGGAAAGAATGGTCCCGGAATCGCCGGCGGTTCAGCGCGTGGGGGAGGATCTGCGAAAGGAGGTTCGGGATTTGCGTCCAATCTGGGTTTGGTGAAGATGATTCGTCCAGGGAATTTTACAGGGAACTTCAGTTACAATGAATCTTTTGAACAGGATGTGAATACTGAATTCCAGCTCAATCGGCAGTTCCGAGGCGGTTTGACGTACAATTTTTCTCACTCTCCGACTCAATTCAAGCCATTCAGTAAAGTCGGGTTTTTACGAAAGCATGATTTCATGAAATGGTTGACAGATTTCAACTTTTATCTTGGAATCAAGCAGCTGACCGTAGGATCGCAAATGAACCGGATTTACGAAACGAGCCGGGTCAGGAACAACACAGAGGCGTTATTGGGCGTCGAAACCAACTTGCTCATCAACACGCAAGTAATGAAGACCTGGCAATGGGACCGCAACTATGCCTTGAAATATGACCTGACCAAGGCGCTGAAGTTTGATTACAATGGAACGGCCCAAGCATTGGTTGGGGAGCCAGCAGGTGTCATCGATCGGAGCGAAGGAGATCAGTACCAGACGTACCGAGATTCGGTTGTTTCCAACCTGAGGAATGCGGGCGAAATAACGAACTACAATCACAACATCACGGCGACGTACAAATTGCCTTTTGACAAGTTGCCCTTGGTCAACTTTATTACAAGTGATATTCGATACCAAGGAATGTTCCGCTGGGACCGGGCTCCTTTCTCGCAAGATTCCATCGGGAATACCATTCAGAATTCACGGAACTTAAGCCTGAATGCTCAAGCCAATTTCACGCTGCTTTACAACAAGATTCCAGGCGTAAAAGACTTGCTGAATCCGCCAAGAAAAACACCAAGACGCCAAACGAATAATGAGAATCGGGATGGTTTTGGCAATCCTGAAGAGGAGGAGAAGGAGAAGTTGGAATTGAATCCGTTGGCAGCCATCGTTCGTTTGCTGGCGAGCGTCCAGAATGTCTCGGGCACCTTCTCGCGCAATGAAGGAATGCTCCTTCCTGGCTATGCAAACAAGGCACGTTATGTTGGCTTCGATGATGAATTCTCGAAAGATTTAGGGCTGTTCCTTTTAGGACATCAAAACACCAATTTGATGGGGGATCAAATGCCAGGGGTCGATTTTGGTGAGACAGCGGCGACGAATGGTTGGATGGTTCAACAGCCTTTTCAAAATCAGCCATACACGGAGACATTCCAAGAGACGTTCAATGTCCGGGCCAACTTGGAGCCGATTAAGTATTTTAAAATAGAGTTGACGGCCAATCGTACCAAATCTCAGAATCACACGAGTTTCTTCCGATTTGATGAAGACATCAATGAGTTTGTTTATGAATCGCCGAATGAAACAGGACAGTTTTCAGCCACCGTGCTGAGCTGGAAGACGGCTTTTGTCGAGGACGATATTGAAGATCAGTTCAATTCTGATTTGTGGGATAACTTCTTGTTGGGACGACTCGAGATCTCGCAACGTCTCAACGACGCAACACACAATGATGAGACACCGGCGCAGACCGGTTATTACTATGGTTGGGGTGCCACAAGTCAGGACGTAACGATCCCGGCATTCATCGCGGCGTATTTGGGCGTGGACACAAAGGATGTGCCATTGGATGTTTTTGACACACCGGTAGCGCCCAACTGGCGTGTGACTTACGACGGTTTGACGAAGTCGGATTTCTTCAAACAGTACT
This sequence comes from uncultured Flavobacteriales bacterium, assembly GCA_937881575.1. Lineage (GTDB taxonomy): Bacteria > Bacteroidota > Bacteroidia > Flavobacteriales_D > Sanyastnellaceae > UA16. The sequence goes on from CALGEI010000062.1 coordinate 8,579, forward strand.
TCAAACGATTCAGCTTGAGTCATAGTTATCGGTCGACGTTGACGACGAATTTCATCTCCAACTTGAACTACGATGAAGACAACTTGGGCAATCCAACAGCCGTTGACCAAAGTGAGTTTGGGAATTATGTGTCAGAAAGACAGTTCAACGTGGTCAGCATGAGCGAGCAGCTTTCTCCTCTGCTTGGTGTCGACATGACATTCAACACCGCTTCTGAAAACGAGCCGCAAATCAAAATTGAGATGAAACGCGATCGGAATGTCGCTTTCGGCTTGACCAACAATCAAATTACGGAAACGAAGAGCAATGGGCTGGTCGTTGGCATTGGATACAAATTCAAGGACGTACCGAATCCGTTCATGAAGACCTACGGCAAGCTTCCGGTGAAGATGTTGAAAGAAACGGATTTGGTGTTGCGTGCAGATTTGAATATTCGGGACAACCGCACCATCATTCGCAAGATGGAGGAACGTCAGAACCAGGTCACTGCGGGGCAAAATTTGATTTCAATTAAGGTTTCAGCAGACCTGGAAGTGTCCGATAAAATCACGATGCGTGCGTTTTATGATCACCAGATAACCGACCCCTATATTTCAACATCTTTTGCTACTTCGAACATCCGTTCGGGTGTAGCTTTGCGTTTCAATTTGAATCAATAAGCATCCATTTGGAAATGAATATTCCTAACGATTTGCGCTACACCAAAGAACATGAGTGGGTGCGCATGGAGGGCGATGTGGCCACCATTGGCATTACGGATTACGCACAAGGTGAACTGGGAGACATTGTCTTCGTAGAGGTTGATACCATTGGAGATTCCGTTGCTGCTGAGGAAGTTTTTGGAACCATTGAAGCAGTGAAAACTGTCAGTGATATGTTCTCTCCCCTCGCAGGAGAAGTGCTCGAATTCAATGAGGGTCTTGAAGATGATCCTGAGTTGGTCAATTCGGACCCATATAGTGGTGGTTGGATTGTGAAGATGAAGGTGGCAAATCCGGCGGATGTTGATGCGCTTTTGTCAGCAGCAGATTACGCCGCATTGATCGGCTAATATGTCCAAAGACCTCAATGCGACAGGATTGGACCGTGCCTTTCCATGGAGGCATGCGCTTATTCCTTTTTGCTGGTCCCTTTTGGTTTTAGGGTTGCATGCCATTCCTGGGTCTGAATTGGAACTCCGTGACTGGACGTCAGTTTTTCACGTTGACAAACTGATCCATGCAGGCATGTTTGCTGTTTTATCTTGCAGTGTCTTCATTGCGTTAGGCAAATCTGGCAGCATTCGGCGGTACAAGATCTTCGCGATTTTAGGTTTGGTGCTTTACGGTGTTTCGCTCGAGTTAGCTCAGGGCATTTGGTTCGTTCAGCGCGATGCGAGTGTCTTGGACATGGTGGCTGATTTAGCGGGCGTTTTTGCAGGTCGACTGGCGTTCCGTGTCATCTATGGTTGCTGGAACTGAAGCGGATTTCTGTTAAGTTCAGGAATGGCTTCCATCAATAAAGGATCTTGGCGTAATTTCGAACTCCAATTGTGAACCATATGCTCAGTCGGAAAACACCAGAAGCTAACCTCGAAAACAAACGCACCGCTTGGCGGGCGCTTGGATTTGTGGCGTCCTTATCCTTGTTGTTGAGTGCCTTGGCGTGGACATCTTACGATGTCGCCATATCAAGGTCTTTGGATTTTGAAGCAGATTTATTGGAAGACGAGGAGATTCCGGTCAACATCGTCCAACCACCGCCACCACCGCCACCGCCTCAACAAACGACGGTCATCGAAATTGTAGACGATGAGGAGGAGATTGAAGTGGAATTGGAAATCGAAGACATCGAATTGGATGAGAATACGGAAATCGAAATCATCGAAGATTACGAGGAGGAAGAGGAAGATGTTCCCTTCATGATTGTAGAGAATATGCCGGCCATGGGGGGACTGCAAGAAGATGCGTGGAGATGAGCGTCATCAATGCACTCAGATGGAGATTATCCGATACGTTTCGAAGAATACCAAGTACCCGCCGATTGCGAAAGATGCGGGCATACAGGGAACAGTCTTCGTTTATTTCGTTGTCGGTAAGGATGGAAAAGTGCGCGATGTGCGCGTGTTGAGAGAAGTGGATGCTCGATTGGATAAAGAAGCCACGCGGGTGGTGGAAAGCTTACCGGACTTCGAACCGGGTGAACAACGCGGTAAGTCGGTGAGTGTTCAGTACACGATTCCAGTCAAGTTTATTATTCGTTGAGGAATCCCTCTAGGGCCCCCTCAATGGCTTGTACGACGAAAAGGAAGCGCTCTAATGGGGCGCTTCCTTTCGTTTTTACCCACGGGTAGCCGGCTTCATTAAGTCGTTGCACATAGCGATCGTGCAAGGCCCAACGGTCGTCTTCCAGTGGCATGGAGCGCAGGGGGTCCGACTCCCAGGGGATGTCCGGCGTGCAGAGGATGTAGAAGTCAAACCAGCTTTGCAAGTTTCGTGCTCTTTGAGGGATCGTGTCAAAAGCTGCAGATCCCCACATTTCCATGACGATCCCACCGGTGTCCGAAATCAACCCTGCTGCTTGGCTCTTCAAGGCTTGTTGTTCCGCTTCTAGGGCAGCATTAAACTGCAATGTCGTGAGTCGGTCGAGGTCGGACGAATTGAGATTGCCCTGGCGGACGCGAGGGTCATACCGCGCGGCTTCAAGCGCTAGAGGAAATCCAAAATGCTCGGAGACTGCTTGCGCTAGGGTTGTTTTTCCGGTGGATTCCACCCCCGTCACAACCAATCGAAGAGGCCGTTTTCCTATATTCATAGGCCAGGTTGCACAAAATTAAACCAGCCCTCTAGGGCAAGCACTGTATACAAGCAAAAGAGAGCGGCACCCCAGTAGAGACCGCGTTTCCAGTACAAAGCAATGGCTACGATGTCGATGACGATCCAATACAGCCAGTTGGCCTGAACGAATTGCAGCATCCAATAACTGGCAATGAGGCTTCCAACCGTTGTGAAAGCGTCGAGACGAGGGAGCGCTGATTTGCCTGTCTTGGATAGCATTTTAGCGACAATGATCCAGAGGGCCAGACCAAGAGCGATGGAAATTGCGTGCGCTTCAAGGCTGGCGACAGGAAGCGGGTCAGGCCAGCTTTCTTGCACGCTCCAATAGCCATAAATGGCCAGTCCAATGTAGAAGATCCACAAGGCCGCTTCTGCCATCAGCTGGCGTTCCCAGCAAATCCAGGCAAACACAAAAGAACCAACTCCGGCGGATAAGAAAGAGACTTCGTGTCCTTGCAAATAACCGATGGTATAAAGAAGATTGAGCGCCACTGCGAGTGGTTCACCCCATCGGTGCCATGCTTTGGACGGACGCGTGCTCTTTGTCATCAATCGTCGAATTCGCAGCGGCATGGAGCCGACAGCAACAATTCAGTGGATGAACTTAGCCAGGTCTTCAACTGGTACTGTTCTTCGGCCGTCATGTCATTGATGGTCAAATCAAGTAAAGTCAGCTGGGGCAAATCACCCAATGAAGCAGGGAAAAAAGCAATAAGATTGGACCACAAATTGAGCGTCTCAAGTTGATTGAGGACGTCAATGTTCAATGGAATGGAATCGATGAGGTTGTCCGCTAAACTCAGGTGCCTAAGCTCCTTCCAGGCCAAAGTGACTTCGGGGAATTCTGTGATGTTATTGCCATTTGCTGAAAAATATTCCAGGTGCTTCAGTGACTGAAGGTGTTCAGGCAACGCATCAATCTTGGTGCGATCCAAAATCAGTGATTTTAATTCAGCGAATTGAGCCAATTCTGCTGGCACGATTCGCAGTTTTGTCCGGCTGAGGTCGATCCGTAAAACAGGAAATCCTGCAGCTTTCGCGGCAAGGGCGTCTTCCATGCTCGTGAACACGGGAGCGGATTTCCATACAGAATCAAGGATGCAAACGGGTTCAGAGTCCACGTGGAGCGAACTCTTAGCGGATGTTTCGGCAGTGAGAACGACGAGCACACACAGCAGTTGGCATGAAAGCAGCATGCGCTTGAAATGTGCGGTCGAATGCATCATGATGGGTTGGAATGGGAAACTTGGTTCAAACATAGAACGGCCTCTTCGGCATCTTGGTGCAATTGCGCTTTCAATTCGTCAAGATTGGCAAAGGAGTGTTCGTCCCGAAGGCGTTTGATGAAGCGGACATGAAGCCTTTCGTCATAACAGGATCTTCCACCTTGCAACAAATGAACCTCAATTCGATGTTCTTCTATCTGTTTGTTGATGGTAGGCCGCGTGCCAATGTTGACCATCGCCGGCAGCCATTGCGAGGCTCCGTCGTATTGCGCAAATGCGGCATAGACGCCATTGCCCGGAATGAGTTTGATCGGGTCGTCGACATCCAGATTGGCGGTTGGAAAGCCCAACGTGCGACCAATCTTATCGCCTTCGATGACCGTTCCAGAGAGGGGATAGGGAGACAACAACCACTGGCGAGCCTGTTGGACTTTACCCGAGAGAATGGCTGCACGAACTTTGGTTGAACTGACCCGGGTGTTTTCCACCGTTTGAGCTGGAAGCGATTCGACACTAAACCCATAAATGTTGCCTAAATTCTGAAGGCTTTCAAACGTGCCTTCCCGATTTCGACCGAACCGGTGATCATAACCAATGATCACTGCGGTGGGTTTAATCCCATTGACAAACAGTTCCCGGACGTATTCCATGGGGGTCATCCTGGAAAGCTCCTCAGTGAAAGGCTGCACGACCAGATGATCGAGACCACTCTCCGCAAGAAGCTGCTTCCTCTCGTCCATGGAGTTGAGTAAACGCAGCAGATTGTTTTCTGGCTGCAGCACAATACGTGGATGGGGGTCAAATGTGAGCAAGACCGAACTGCCGTTCAACTCAGCAGCACGCTGCTTCAAAAGGTCAATGACAGCGCGGTGTCCATGGTGCACGCCATCGAATGTTCCGATGGTCAAAACGACTGGAACATCAGTTGCGAATTCGAGGGCGCTGCGGTGCACTTTCACTTTTGCAAAGATAGGATGGGAACAAAGCAGAATTGCTTGTACTTTTGCGCGGAAATTCATTCGGTCAAACCGTAACTAATCGCATGTCTCACCACGGAACTATTTCGCAAGTCATCGGCCCAGTCGTCGACGTTAGCTTCCCAGCTGGAGTTGCTCTCCCAAAGATTTTAGATGCATTGAGCATCGAAAGAGCTGGAGGAAACTTGATTCTTGAAACTCAAAAACACATTGGTGAGGACACCGTGCGTGCCATTTCGATGGATGCGACGGAGGGACTTGCACGAGGTATGAAAGTCGTTGCCATGGGCAAAGGCATTCAAATGCCTGTTGGGGAGCAAATCAAAGGCCGCCTGTTCAATGTTGTGGGAGAAGCCATTGATGGCATCGGCCCTATGGACGGTTCAGCGGGTCGAGAGATTCACCAGGACGCACCTCGATTTGAGGACCTTTCCACAGCAACTGAAGTGCTATTCACGGGCATCAAGGTGATTGACCTGATTGAGCCGTATGCCAAGGGAGGTAAGATTGGATTGTTTGGAGGAGCAGGTGTGGGCAAGACCGTTTTGATCATGGAGTTGATCAATAACATTGCGAAGGGATATGAAGGCATTTCGGTGTTCGCCGGTGTAGGTGAGCGTACGCGTGAAGGGAACGATTTGTTGCGGGAGATGATTGAGTCCGGTGTCATCAAATACGGAAAGGCATTCGAGGAGAGCATGGAAGCTGGCGGATGGGATTTGTCGAAAGTGGACACCAAGGAATTGGCAGAGTCACAAGCGACATTGGTCTTTGGCCAGATGAATGAGCCTCCAGGGGCGCGTGCACGAGTAGCGTTGTCAGGATTGACCGTTGCAGAATATTTCCGTGATGGAGATGAGCAATCCGGTGGTCGGGACATCTTGTTCTTCATCGATAATATTTTCCGATTTACCCAGGCAGGTTCTGAGGTTTCGGCCTTGTTGGGACGGATGCCTTCAGCGGTAGGTTACCAGCCAACGTTGGCTTCGGAGATGGGAGCGATGCAAGAGCGAATTACGTCAACGAAACGAGGTTCGATCACGTCCGTTCAGGCCGTTTACGTCCCTGCGGATGACTTGACAGACCCGGCTCCAGCGACGACATTCGCTCACTTGGACGCCACCACGGTATTGTCTCGTAAGATTGCTTCATTGGGCATTTATCCAGCGGTGGATCCTTTGGATTCAACCTCTCGAATTTTGACTCCAGACGTTGTTGGCGAAGAGCACTACAAGTGTGCGCAAGACGTAAAGGAAACATTGCAACGCTACAAGGAGTTGCAAGACATCATTGCCATCTTGGGCATGGATGAATTGTCAGAAGAAGACAAGCAGACCGTATACCGTGCACGACGCATTAGCCGATTCCTTTCTCAGCCATTCCACGTGGCGGAGCAGTTTACCGGCATCCAAGGCGTGTTGGTTTCCATCGAAGACACCATCAAAGGTTTCCAGCGCATTTTGAGCGGCGACTTGGATCACCTGCCAGAGGCTGCTTTCAACTTGAAAGGAACCATTGAAGAGGTGATTGAGACGGGCGAAAAAATGATGGCTGAAGCCTAATCGTATCGTCATGACGGTTTACATCCTCACTCCAGACAAGACGTTGTTTTCAGGCGAAGCGACCTATGTCGGATTGCCTGGTTCGGATGGAAGTTTGGGCATCATGGATCGCCATGCCGCTTTGATCACAACGCTGAAAAAAGGAGCTGTTTTGGTGCGTGGCGCCAATGGCGAGGAAACGTTTGAGGTTTCCGGCGGAACGGTAGAGGTGCTCAATAACGTAGTGACTATTTTGGCAGCATAACGACCTGTTTGCTGTTTCATAAAAAAAGCCAGACGCAAGTCCGGCTTTTTTTATGTCCTGTTAGCACCTTATTGGTGATGGTACGGCTCGCCTTTGAGGATGGTGTGAGCTCTATAAAGTTGTTCCAAGGCAAAAGGCCGAATCATCTGGTGTGAAAAGGTCATGGGCCCGAGGCTCCATTGTTCTTGTGCTAGTTCACGAATGCGTGGAGCGAATCCATAGGGTCCGCCAATGACCCAAGCAATGTGTCGGAGCCCCCGCACCTGTAATTTTTCGATGTGCTTCGAAAATGCAATGGAATTGTAGGACTTTCCGTTTTCATCCAACAACACGAGGTGATCGACACCCTTCAAGTATTTGTCCAATAATTTAGCCTCCTCTTGCATGACCCATTTCGGGTCAGGCCGTCCTGAACGGGGCTTAATGTCCGCCGTTTCAATGAATTGAAAACGACCATAATGGTTGAGGCGTTTCACGTATTCGGTATTTCCCTCTTGAAGCCACGAGGACTGTGTTTTACCGATGGCGATCAAAGTCATCTGCATGACAGTAAAGTTACGGGCATGAATCCTCTTTGCTCCGAACTATCTTCGCAACATGTTGACGACTGAAATGGAACGGCTGATTGTTTTCGCGTTGGAAGAAGATCTTGGAGGAGGAGATCACACGTCGGCGTCCTCGATTCCAAAAGACTTGCAACGCGAGGGCTTCATTTTAGCGAAAGAATCGGGCATCGCAGCTGGGCTAGCAGTTGCAAAGGAGGTCTTTCGACGGGTGGATGCACAATTGCAATGCGAATTGCTGATCAACGATGGAGAGGCTGTGGAGGTGGGAACGCGGGTTATGAAAATCATGGGTTCGGCCATCCATATTTTGGAAGGAGAGCGTCTGGCCTTGAATTTCATCCAGCGGATGAGTGGAATTGCAACGAGAACGGCGGAGGTCGTTGCATCACTTGAAGGGACGAGGTGCCAGGTTTTGGATACCCGGAAAACAACCCCAGGAATGCGGGCGTTTGAAAAATGGGCTGTTCGGATTGGCGGAGGGGCGAATCACCGCATGGGCTTGCATGACATGATCCTCATCAAGGACAATCATGTGGATTACGCAGGTTCGATGATGGCCGCGATGGAAGGTGTCGCCGCGTATTTAAATGAACGCGGATTGGAATTGCCTGTAGTGGTCGAAGTGCGCGATGGTCAAGAGGCTCGGGAAGCCTTGGATGCTGCAATGCGCTGGAATAAACCCTCTGGAGCGCGTCTCATCGATCGGTTGCTCTTGGATAATCACACGCCTGAACAGGCCGCATTGGCCGTGAAACAATGGGGTTCAGAGATTCCATTGGAGGCATCAGGTGGCATCACACCGACCAACGCCCGCGCCTACGCAGAATCGGGAGTGGACTTCATTTCGATGGGCTGGTTAACGCACAGTGTCCCCGGTTTGGATTTCAGTTTGAAAAGCACGGATCAAATCCAAGGCATGCATGCGTGAGTTGCCGCCACCTTCTGTGCCGGATGGCCCGTTGTTTAAATGGATTCAACAGAACCGTTCGTTTGATCGCATTCGGTCGGGACTGCGACGCCTCCGACCATGGAAAGGACAAGAAGTCAATGTCTACGACGTGCTGAGGTTTTTTGTCTTGGGATTGATCAATGGATCAGTGGCGATGCGATCCGCTGCCATTAGCTTTCGGCTCTTCCTGGCGTTTTTTCCAGCCATGATCTTGCTTCTGAGCATCATCCCGTACACGCCACTGGAGACGACAGAGGTCTTGAGTAGTTTGGAAATGCTCTTCCCGGTGCAAGCTGTGGAGTTGTTTGAACAAACGGTAGCGGATTTAATCAATCAGCGTCAGGGAACCTTGATTTCCGTGGGTGTGATTTTACTGCTTTTCTATGCTTCTAGTTCTGTCAACAGCATTTTACTCAGCTTTGGAGAAAGTCCTCATGTTCCAGGTAGACCGCATTGGTTGTTGTACCGTCTGCTGTCGGTCGTGTTGCTGTTTGTCTTGACCATTTTGCTTGGAGTGGCGGTCTTTTTGATTGGATTCTCCGGTGACGTCATCCGCTGGATGGATGCGCACCAATGGATCAATGCCGACGCAATCCCGTGGCTGACGGTGGCACGATGGACTCTTTCGTTTGCTTTGGTGTATGCGTCTGTCAATATGCTTTACCACGCGGGATCTGGAGCCATGAAGGCCTGGGGGGTGCTGAATGTAGGAGCGACAGGAGCTACGCTTTTGTTGGTGTTAACCACTTGGACGTTTTCTTGGATTATCGGTCAATTCTCTTCCTACAACACCTTGTACGGTTCTTTGGGTACATTGATGTTGACCTTGGTTTGGTTGAATTCCAACAGTTCCATTTTATTATTGGGCTTTGAATTGAATGCAGCTGTTAGCCGAGCCCAATTGGATGCGACGCAAACGCATGAGATTGTCTGAAGAGCTATATTCTACTGAAGAAAACCTTTTAAAATTCTAAGAATCATGAAATATTTCACCACACTGCTCGTCCTTTTACTGGGCCTCTCAACGGCATGGAGTCAAACGACCAATCCACTTTTGGGTCAATGGAAGACCATTGATGATGAAACGGGCCGCATCAAAAGTGTGGTTGAAATCACAGAACGCGATGGGCGTTTTTACGGACAAATTATTGAACTCTTTCGCTTGCCTGAGGAAGATCAGAATCCGCTCTGCACAGGTTGTGAGGACGACCGCAAGGATCAACCATCATTGGGCATGGAAATTGTCCGAGACATGGAGGCTTCAGGCAAAGACAAGGAATGGGAAGAAGGCACAATCTGCGACCCAAAAACTGGCAAGATTTACGATTGCGAGATGTGGCTGGATTCTGACAACATGGACGAGCTGAAGGTCCGCGGTTACATCTACTTTCTATTTCGAACCCAGTCCTGGATGCGTGTGGCGAGTGAGTGATGCCGGTTAGTACTCGTTTATGAGACGGTTCAAGGCCACCACGCAATTCTGGATTTGAGGCCTTCCCTTAATTCCGGAAAACAACCCGTTACGTAGCAGGCAAGGAGAGTCGATCCTGAAGCGAGTCCGCCTTGAACGATTGCTCCAACGAGTGGATTGGTAAACGTTTCGGCGCCCCATTGGAACAACCAAGCACTGGCCAATCCAAACGAGAGAATGAGGGCCAAATGCCAAGAGAAGGGATGGGTTTTGAGTTTGCGCCTCACGATGAGGATGCGCCAAGTATTGTTCCAAACAGCTGTCCCGAGCGTGGCGAGAGCAGCACCATTGATTCCCAAGTCCATCGTGACGATGAAGAAATAGTTGGAGGCAACAGTAATCAGAACGAGACCGAGGTTGATAGGAAGGTTGAGGCGATACCACTTGCTGTATCCCAGAATTTGGTTGTTCACGCTATTGAAGCCTATGATGAGACGCTGCAGACCGATGCAAACAAAGATGAACTCGAGCTCGCGGTACCCCTCAGGAAGTAAAAGCTGAAAGGGTTTGATTCCGGCCCAAATTCCGGCCATCACCACGGTGGATAGAAGAAAATTAACCCGCGCACTTCTGCGATTCAAATCTTGAATTTCTTTCGTTTTATTGGTCGCAGTCAAGGTCGCAGAAAGTCCGGATATGATTCCATTGGTTGCCCGATTTGACATGCCGACAACGGTTCCTAGAAAGACCGCGATAGCGTAAATGGGAACTTGAGCAAGTCCGACGTACATGCTGATCATGACATAATCCAGGTGGGTGGCAATGATGCTGGCGCTCCCGGCCAAAAGGGCAAAAAGGCTATAGCTCCGAATCTTTTTGAATTCACTCCAACGCCACTTTTTCCCGATGCGTTGAGGAAGTTGCCTTGCTTGGATGAATAGAAACAATGCGCTCAAGCCCCAAGACCCGATGTAGCAACTGAGAAAAGTGTCGAAGTCTATTAGTCGGTAAAACAACAAAATGCCCAGCATGAGGTAGCTTCCTTTTTGCCAAACCTCATCGACCCAGGACACAAAGGCAGCTTTCAACTGTTGTATGAGCAATGCGCGCGTCAACGCGAGAAGTAACATAATGCTCGTTATCAGGAGGAAACCCGCAATGTGATTGGATAGTGTGGAGCCTTTTTCTGCGTCAAGAAGAGGGAGAATGCGGTGGCCATTGAGCCCAAAAAGCACGAGAATCAGAAAGAGCCCAATGGCTGGCAGAATGAGCAGAGTTCGCAGGACGTCGGGCCGTTCTTCTTCATTGTATCGTGCCAAGAAACGCATGATTCCACCCGGTGCGCCCACCGCAGCGAGTGAGCTCAAAATGATGCCCCAAGAGGTGATAATCCGGAGCAAGCCCCAATCCTCTTCTGCTCCTTCGAACGCACGAGGCAATACAATCATTGTATTCACCGCACCGAGCGCGACACCGAGCGCGATGGCGAGTGAAGCCCAACCAGATTCTTTGGCGACTACCCCCATGACAACGAGGTTTTTTTGCGGTTCAGGAGACTCATTGTGCGTGATATACAGGCAAAGGATCGAGTACGGTGCAATAGCTGCAATATTGAGCGTCAGAGGCGTGTTCTACACTGTTCGTGTCATCGTGCAGTGCATCCAATGTACGGCTGACCCATCGAAGCATTTCCTGCGCTTGATCAGGATCTACTCCGTGATGCTTTCCGATTTTCAATTCGAGCAATCCGGCACGGGCGTTTTTTCCAGAACGCACGCCAGCTCTTACATGCAAAAGTGGTTGTCCGTGGGGCTCCATGGGATTGCCATGCGCGTCCAAAGTCTCCAATGCGATGGCGGCATAGACCAACAGTTGCAATGCTTTGGATGATTTACCCGATGCGACTTTTTCATCCCAATCATCTGGCAAAACAAGATCTTTGGACTCCACATTTCCTGTTTTGTAATCGGTGATTACGACGTCTTGTCCATCCTTTTCAATCCGGTCTGCCATGCCGTTGAATCGAATGGGATCAATGCTTCCTCCTGTTGCAAATGTATGTGAGAGGTTTAGCTCGAGGTGACGGATGACTCTTTGGCTGTCGGGATTCAATTCGCCCATCTCAGAAGTGAGTAATTTCTTGAGTGTCGCTTCGGCCATGGCGACATGAAGATAATTTTCCCCAGAGCGCACCATATCGGCATTGAAGTGTTGTTCAATGGCAAGAGGAAGCAGACGGCCGACATCCTTTTTCAAGGAGCGCAAATGTTCCTTCTGAAGGGGTTTGTTGAGGACGGAGTTCAATCCATCTTCAAGAACTTGGTGTACCACCGAACCAAATGTGCTTACCGCCATCTCTTCTTGAAGTTCCGAGGGCTCGCTGAGACGGAGCATGTACTGATAGAAGAAATTGCGCTGGCAGGAGATGAGGTTATTCAAAGCAGAAGGGCTAATCCCTTTTTGCGCCCAATCTGAAAGCCGCTGACTTGCGGTTGCAGTCCATTGCAAAGGTGGAATAACCGGTCTTGGTCCTGGCAATGGAGCTTGCAGTGTGGACTCGTCGACGGGCATCAAGTCCAGGCCATTGGGACGAAACGCACGCTCCATTTGCAGGAGGTATCGGCTTTTTTCCGAGGCTTCATCCTGTGCCCGATAGAGGAAGAAAACCTCCTTTGCTTGATTGAGCAGTCGGTACGTGTAGTAGGCAAAGATGGCCTCGCGCTCATGGCGCCCGGGCAGTCCCCAAATGGCGCGCAGATCAAAAGGAAGAAAACTCTCAGAGATCGAGGATTGTGGCAAAACGCCTTCGTTGCAGTCGAGGACAATGACCCGATCGAAGTCAAGCGCCCGGGTCTCAATCAATCCCATGATTTGCAGACCATCTTCAGGTTCACCCAGCAAATCGATTCGCTCAGACACGAGACTTTGTAAGACCATGCTCCAAACTTCTTCTGGATTAACAAGCAGTCCGTGCTGCTCTTGGAATCGCCTTACAACCGAAAAAGCTTTCATCACGCGCTCCCAGCTCGCCATGATCCAAGGGTCCAATTCGGAATCCGTATTGTTGTCTGTGAGCTGACTCCCGATTCCGCCGGCCCAACGTTCCAATCCGATGGCAAAACCCAATGCGTCCGAGGCTTTGTTGAGCAGAAGTTGGTTGACAAACCCCGTCAAAGTTCCATTTGACTGCAAGGCCAATTGATCTGCACTGAGCCAAGCTAGATGTTTTTTGGCGAGCCGATTCATGACGCGCGAGCCATCTTGGATGAGGGCGTTTCTGCCGCAGGCAGCGAGTGCGACGGGGTCGCTAATGATTGCGCGCAAGTCGGCATGATTCAATTGGCGTCCGCTGCGCAGAAAGAGAGGCTTGACGGCCTCCAAGAAACCGCTTGCTGGCGTTTCAGCCCAGCTCAAACCCATGGTCACGTTGTAGCCTTTATTGCTCAATTCAGGGAGGCTCTGAAGAACCAAAGGAAGGCTCGTGCCATCAGGAAGTACCACCGCAGTGCGGCCATTGCGTTGGGCGGGAGGGATACTGGAAACAATTTCCCGCACCGCCTGAGCTTGGTATACTGAGCTGCTGCAGCCCATGATGTGAATGGCGGGAGGATCAGTTTGAAGACGATTCGGTAGCGCCGAAATGGCACGGGGTGTCGCCTGTTTGCGAATGAACAATCCGGCCTCCATCATGGGTTGAGTGACATAGCTGGTGTCAGCATCCCAAAGCCAGGTGAGGCAGTTTTTCATCTCATAACGATGGAGAAATGCCTTTTCCGCGGGAGTGAGGACACTCAACCCCGCGACGAAAACATGGTCATACTTCGTTAGGATCTGGGATTTGGAAGCCGCACGCGCGATTCGCCCTCCGTATCCCCACTGTTTTTCAGCCAGCTTCATCTGAAACGCCTCGTACAACGGGCCGAGCTCCATGAATTGCCGGAGGAATTGTCGTTGACCAGATTTCAAATCGGCTTCCGATTGAAAACTCCACTCTTCAATGCCCTCGATGTCACAGAGGTTTTGAAAAACGGCACTCGGGTCCAGTAAATGTTGGTCTATTTCATTGAAATCACGCAATGCGATGCGGCCCCAATGACCAAATGCCGTGAATCCGATGGTTTCTTTTTGACCCTTTGTTTTGGGGTCCTTGGACTTGAGCGTAATCCAGGTATGGTACAATTCCGCGAGGCCTTCCAAAGGATCCATCGGGGTTAAGTTCGCGTGCTCTTGCAATACAGCTCCTAGTGTATACGCTTGGGGCAACCATGCAGCGCCAGAAATACGAGCTGCCAGCAAGCGATGAAATTTCCCAATGGCTCTTTGGCTCGGCAAAATGACCAAGCATGCGGCAGGATTCGGTTGTTTCAAGACAGAATCAACCACCGTGCTCAAAAAGGAAGAATCGGAAATTGGCGCGTTCAATGGAGCGGTGTTAGCGCTACAATTTAAATCCGTTGCGGATGAAAGCAATGAATTCTTTGCGTCCATCTGGTTGCTGCAGGGCTCGCTTGACTTCAGACAGCAAGGACGACGGTCCCGGATCCTGCTCAGATGAAGGAATCGATGGCGAAGTCGGTGCTTTCAATTCGGGGACTGCCGGCACAATGGACTCTTTTTGGAGTATGCCCGCCAGTTCATCCGCAGCGGCGAAACGATCTTTCGCTTCTCTGTGATATCCCAATTGTTCTTCGATTAACCCCAGATTATTCAAGCTAATCGCGTCTTCTGGGTCCAATTCAATGGCTGCTTTGTAATCCGCGATGGCACCGTGGACGTCCTTCAAGGCCTGTTTCATCCATCCTCGTGCCGCATAGCGGTAGCCGTAGCCGGGTTGCAATGTGACGGCGTCATTCAATTCATTGAGGGCTTCATTCTTGTTGCCTGAATGGAACAACGCGATGGCACGATCGTGCTTGAAATCAGGGTCTTGGTTCCACCCCGATTCCGCTGCAATCGCCTGATTGAAGTTCAAAAGCGCTCGGTCCCACTGCCCTTGATCAGCTGCTTCTCGAGCAGAAAGAACGAGCAGAAGTCCTGGTTCAGGAGCGGAGTGATTTTTATTGGACATAGCATTGAAAAACAGTTGTTCAAAAATACAACCCGGATGGCAAGCGTTTGTTTCTTTGGTACGTCCGAAATTGCCCCCGAGTAGCATGCCTCTAAAATATCCCTTATACCGCGCATTGGCCGGGTCAGAAACCTTGTATCGGGTGGACGGCCTCAGGCACCTGATGGAGTGGCAACCACTTGGAATAGGTCGCTGGCTCGTCCATGAACACTATGCTGACCTCTATCCGTCGCAGGTATTGATTCAGGCGGTGATTCAGGCGCAGGAAGGGTATGTGGCATTAACTGAAGAAGAATGGGATGTACGGCTTGAGCAGCGCACTGCATCAACACAACGTCCGTCGATTGGACTTCTAGCTGAGGATGAGATTGCGCAAGGCTTTCAAGAATGTGTGGATTTGGCGGATTGGACGACGTTTGGCTTGTCGGCGCATGCATCCCACTGGATCACGGCTCGAAACGATGATGAAGTTCGTTCTGCTCTTGCATGGAGCAATGAAAGGGATGCTGCCTTGCTGGTCATGGGCGGTGGTTCCAACATGTTGTTGCACTCGGATTGGAATGGGTTGGCCTTGCACGTCGGAATCCGAGGGTTTCGTGTCTTGAAGGAGGAAGAAAACCGGGTTGACGTGGTGGTTGGAGCTGGGGAGAATTGGCACCATTGGGTGATGGTTGCCCTGGAAAATGGCTGGCATGGTTTGGAGAATCTGGCCTTGATCCCGGGGCAAGTGGGCGCCTCCCCAATGCAAAATATTGGAGCCTATGGTGTTGAATTGAAGGATCGGTTTCTTTGGTTGGAGGCGATCGAAGTCCAATCGGGTGCGTTGAAACGATTTGACGGTGCGGCGTGTGCGTTCGGGTACCGCGAGAGTGTTTTTAAGTCCTCCGAAAAGGGCGAGTGGGTCATCGTCCGTGTGGCTTTTGCATTGGACCGCGAGGCCCCGTTGCAAACGTCGTATGGAGCGATTCAACAAGAACTGAAGGATTTGCCTGAATCATCGTGGACGCATTTGGACGTTGCGAAAGCTATTATGCGGATTCGCTCAACAAAATTGCCAGATCCCAAGGAATTAGGCAATGCTGGAAGCTTCTTTAAGAACCCGGTGCTTCCTGCGGCTGATTTTGAACGTTTGCAAAACGCTCATCCACAAGTTGCGCATTACCCTCAGTCCGATGGAGGAATCAAAGTTGCTGCGGGTTGGCTCATTGAACAAGCAGGTTGGAAGGGTTTGCACCGGGGCACGCACGGCGTTCATGAGAATCAGGCGTTGGTCTTGGTGCATTATGGTGGCGCAACGGGAGCGGAAATTTGGCAATTGGCTCAAGACATCATGAACGATGTTCACGCCAAGTATGGCATTCACTTGGAGCCAGAAGTGAATCAAATTGGTCGCAACTGAATTGGGAGACATGAATGCGGGCCCTGTCGCGGGCCTTTCCATTCTGGGGGAATGGAAAGGGTAGCAACAGAGCCCACACTGGTTTTCTGATCCGCTGAACTATCAGAAAATGGGACAAGGCATGTAGCGAGGAAGTTGCGGCTTGTTGCGCCGGATCGTCTTCCAAGTGGCACTCAATACGATTTCGTGGCTGCCTCCAGTAGTGGCCAAACCGAGGCTACTGAGGGTCATGTCGTAGCTGTAGCCAATCTTCCAACTGTCTGTTCCGTAGCCGAGTATGATGCTTATGGCATCCACATCCGTTCCGCCTTCTATGGTGTGCCCGAATGGCAACCCTTGGTACCAAATTCCGATGCTCATGGGTTTGGTGTCGTAATAGATACCAAGGTCCAATTGATCGAATTGATCCTGGGCCATGTAGTTGAAAGCGACGATCATATCGCCATAATTCTTGTTGTGAAGCTGGTCGATCAGCGCCATTCGAAAGCCACCGTGAACTGAAAGCCGAACGTCCATAGGGTCAATAAAGACCGGATTCAGGCTCTCATCGGGTGTGTTCAAGTGGTCAAACGAACACCCCAACCAGGTTTGCTTTCCAAGTAGCAACATGCCCGTTCCGAAATCGAAATAATTCTGAGCAACACTCGGACGGTCTTCGATAGAAGAAACTTGCGGGCCTCGGATGAGTTGATCACCAAAGGTCAGCTGCTGCATGTTGATGGATCGATTGCCAATACCAGCCTGCAATGCGGGGCGCAAGCGCCATCCATTGCCAAGAGGAACTTCATAGGCGTATTGCATCGCAAAACGGGTGGTGCTCAAACCACCAGCACCGGCTTCTTCCTGCGTGAACAACATACCGAATCCGCTATTCAGATCCCGGTTGAACCAATCGTGTGCAACATGCCAACCCACATAAGAACCGGGCATGCTTGCCCATTGGTTGCGGTAAACACTCACCAAGCGTGCTTCGTCCAATGACCCCGCAAAAGCAGGGTTGATGGATGTAGGAATCGCATTGTATTGCGTGAACCGCAAGTCCTGAGCTTGGCTCTCCAAGGCGAACAATCCGCCCAGCAGGGCCCCGATGATGAGAATGCGTTTCATGCTAGAGGTTTTCAAATTATAAGTCATAAGAATTGGTTTCATTGGATGATGAGGGTCACGTCACCGGCTTTGGTCACTCGGTGGCCGTTGCTAAACTGGGCCGTTGCCCTCCAGGCGTATACATCCTGTCGAACGATGCGTCCCTGGAAATAGCCATCCCAACCGATGTAGGGATCTGTTGAGTGGAAGATCAATTCTCCCCATTTGTTGAAAACGACTAACTCATATTCTACGATTCCCAAGTGATGGGGGTGGAATACGTCGTTGTCCAAGCTCGCAGGGTCGTATCCTCCGCCATTCGATCCTCCATTGTTGGGCGTGAATCCCGTTGGGAATACCATGAAGCCGCCATTGGTTGCTTCAATCGCCTGTTCCATGATGAAGGTGCTCGGGCAGTTGAACGCGTTGTTCGCCGTCAGAGAAACATCGTAGATGCCGGCCTCACTGTAAGTGTAAATCGGATTGACTTCCGTGCTGACCATGCCGTCGCCAAACGTCCACAGGAATTCGGTCGCATCTTGATCAGATAGGTTGATGAACTCAACGGGCTGGTCAGGAGCTACCACTTCTGAAGGACTGTAAACGAAGGCTGCACTCGCAGACGGGAAGACTTCCACAGTTGCGTAGTGAACGGTTTCATGTTCCTGCCCTTCGAAGCCAATGGCTGTCAAGGAAACATTGTAAACGCCTGGACGGGTGTAAACATGCACAGGCGATTCTTCAGAGGTCATGTAGTCATCACCAAAATCCCAAACGTAGCCCGCACCGTGATTGGAAAGGTTGTCAAAAGCAACCAACAAGGGTGCGCATCCTGCTCCGCTGCCAACAAAGTCAGCTACGGGATTGGGAGAAAGGATTTGAACCTGTTCTGTTTGGGCGTCGGCGCAATAGCCATTGTCTACAAGCAGGGTGATGTTGTAGGTTCCCCACGTGTCGTAAGTGTGGAAAATCGGCTGCTCTCCAGCCAATTCAGCACCATCACCGAAACTCCAGTATTGCACTGCAGCGTCAGAGGACAGGCTCGTATTGTTGATTCCAACAGTGGCGTTCGGGTATGTCTGGCTTACTGGAGTTACCGAGAATGAAGCGAGGGGCATGGGGTAAACATGCACGCCAACCGATACGGTATCCACACAGCCATAAGCAGATTGAGCAATCAACTCCACTTCAAAGACGAGGTCTTGATTGGTGTTGTTCACGAAAGCATGATCTGGTTGTTCTTCATTTGAAGGCATGGAGCCGTCGTTGAAGTTCCAGTTAAACGAAACAGCGCCTTCAGATTGATTGATCAATTGGGCATTCACTGGAGAACATCCCGCCGTGACAGCACTGAACGCAGCGTTCAAATGCGGAGCAACATCAAAAGTAACCGTAGCTTGTGAAGCACATCCGTGATCGTTGGTCGTGGTCAATACCGTCTCATATGAAATCAACTCGGATGTAGGATTGAAGAAAACCTTGCTGTGTAGGCTATCATTGGTAGCGGCAGTTTCACCGTTTCCGTATGCCCAAACATTGGAGGTTTGACCTTCACTCGTGTTTTCAAAAGTGACTTCTACCGGGTAGCAGCCTTCCAAATTGTTCAAGCTCAATTCAGTCTGTGGAGTTCCCCAAACGACCATGTCAACCGTCGTTGTGTCAGAACATCCCGCTGTACTCTGCGCCACCAAGGTCACGGCGTACGTCGTGTCCAACGTGCTTTCGCTGCTGAAGAGATGTTCAGGAGCACTGTTATTGGATATACTGCCATCTCCGAACAACCACAGCGTGTTGCCATTGGCGTTGATGGAGTTGTTGCCAAGTTGAACAAGAGCAGGCGTGCATGTGGCTTCAGGTGTTTCAATCGCAGCCGTCACCTTCGGGTGGACGGTATGGGCAACCGTTGCTGTTGCAACACAACCGAAATCAGTAAAGACTTCCTGTGTTAAGAGAATGATCGAATCGCTCGCGCTCCCATTCGAGTATGTGACAGGAATGTTTGCCAACTCGGAATTGATCCATATCGAGCCATTGCCCAAGTTCAGAACGACGCTGTCGGCAAAAGCAGATGCGTTGGATACCAGCACTTCAGTTTCTGCGCAGGATGCATCCGTGGCAATGGACAGTCCGGTCAATGGAGCCGCGTGAACCGTGATATCAAAGCTGGATTGATCTGCACAACCGTTTTCGCTCATGACGGCCAAGGAAACAGTGTAGCTGGCGTCTGCGCCTACTTCACCTTCATACAAAGCCGTTGCCACTGATCCAGTCGCCAATGTTTCGTTGCCGAAATCCCACTGAATGGTTTCCTGGTCAGCACCCATGTATTCAAAGCTGGTTTCAAAAGGAGCGCAACCCTCAACTGAACCGACCCAAGAGGCGAAGACTTCAGGAAAAACCGTCAAAGAATCCAATTTCACGTCGCTGCATCCCAAAGCATGCATGGCCGTCAACGCGACCGTGTAGGTCGTGAGCTCAGACTCTCCGGGGTACGTGTAATCATGCTCCAATGTGTTGCTAAAAGTGTTCTCGTGGCCGTTGCCGTAGTCCCAGTTGAACAAGTCTGCTCGGATGCTTTCATTGTTGAAAATCACATCAAATGGTGCGCACCCCGCGTCCAAATTCTTTGAGAAATTGGCAATCGGTTGTGGCTTCACTTCGATGGTTGTGCTGGC
Organism: uncultured Flavobacteriales bacterium; assembly: GCA_937881575.1. Classification (GTDB taxonomy): domain Bacteria; phylum Bacteroidota; class Bacteroidia; order Flavobacteriales_D; family Sanyastnellaceae; genus UA16. The sequence goes on from CALGEI010000062.1 coordinate 28,558, forward strand.
TTGGTTAAAACAGCCGAATTCGTTGGCTCCCTGGAATTGGATTTGGTGGCTTGCCATCACATCAGAATTATTGAACCAACTGTGTGAAGGAGTCGCCTCGTTGGACATGGTGCCATCGCCGAAAGACCAAAAAGTCGTAACAGCATTTTCCATGGCCGGCATCGTCGCTTCATACGGTGAACATGCTTCAGCAAATTCCAAGTCCAGCGCATAAACAGGCGTTGGCAAAACATTGATCGCCGCAGTGCGCTCATCGGTGCAACCCAGCGCGTCAATCGCAATCAATGTGACCGTGAAAGAAGTCGGTTCCCCGCTGGTCTCATAGGTCCACTCAACATCGGAAGCACTGGTCATGCTCTCGGGAGCTTGTCCGTTTCCAAGGCTCCAGATATAGCTGTCGGCACCTTCACTAACATTGCTGAAGACCGCGTTCAAAGGCTCACATCCGCTATTGGCGTTCATATCGAACGCAGCAACCGGTTGTGGCTTGACGTGCACCATAGCCGAAGCTGTTCCGAAGCATCCATCTGCGGTTTGTCCCTCGAAAGAAACCAAAGCAGCGAGCAATTCATCGGAGTTGTTGGCCCAGGTGTGTGTTGGGTTGATCTCGTTGGAAGATGTTCCGTCCCCGAAGTTCCAGGTGACATTTTGCGCACCTTCGATGGTGGGCATGGTGATCACGAGAGGAGAACATACGGAGTCGGTAGACAGCTGCAAGCTGAAGTCCGCCGCCGGGAATACGGTGACGTTTTCTGTTGTGGTATCGCTGCACCCGAGTGCATCGGTCGCGGTCAACGTTACAGTGTATTGGGCTGTTTCGCTTCCGGTTTGGAACGCGTGGTTGACATCGCCGTTGGCCTGCGCCTCGGCTGATCCATCCCCGAAGTTCCAGGTGTAGACATCTCCGTTGGAGCTGTTGTTGTTGAACACCGCATCAAAAGGAGCACAACCACCGTTGGCTGACGCCAAGCTGATCGCAGCAACCGGTTGTGGCTTGACGTGCACCATAGCCGAAGCTGTTCCGAAGCAT
>CALGEI010000063.1 GCA_937881575.1 uncultured Flavobacteriales bacterium
GGAGGTGCCATCGGTTGGGCTGTAGGCGGCCCAATCGGTGGCATCTTGGGTTTTGCTTTCGGCAAAATGTTCACGCAGGATGCATCCGGTTCTGCCAACCCAACTGGACCACACTCCAGGCAATCGACCCGGTCGGGAGATTTTGCGGCATCGCTTCTCGTATTGAGTGCTGCGGTGATGAAAGCCGATGATAAAATTCTCAAATCGGAATTGGACTTTGTCAAGGGTTTTTTGAAAAACAACTTTGGGGCCTCTCAAGCGGAACAACTCACGCTCATGCTGCGGGAGACCCTAGATCAAACCATTGACACGCGTCGCGTTGCTGAGCAAATCCGGCATCACATGGACCATGCGAAAAGGCTCTTGCTCTTGCAATACCTCTTTGGCATCGCCAAAGCCGATGGCCACATTCACAGCAAAGAGCTGGATGTCATTCGTGATATTGCTCGCTGGCTTGCCATTCACGAAAAAGACCGTCTGAGCATTGAAGCCATGTTTCATGCGGGCACGTCTGACCCCTATGCGGTTTTGGAGATTGAAAAAACGAGCACGGATTCAGAGGTCAAGAAGGCTTACCGCAAGATGGCCGTGAAATTCCATCCAGATAAAGTTCAAGACCTCGGTGAATCTCATCAAAAACAGGCAAAAGAGCGGTTCATCGCCATCCAAACAGCCTACGAACAAATCAAATTGGATCGTGGAATGAAATAATGCGGGACTGCTCTTAGCTGTTCATCATTAGATTTGACGATTCGAACTTGACGCACGATTACCAACATTGACCTCATGAACCACTCGTTATCGGCTTATGCCATTGCTGCATTGATTGCAATTTCCAGTGCCTTCGCACCGATCAATGACCTTTCGGCACAGCGATCAAAAAAAAACAAGAAAGGGAAATCTGAAGCCTCGCAGGACCGGTCTTCGGAAAAAGATGACATCAAGTCGCTTTCAGAACTGACCAAGAGTTGCTCTTTAGATTCTGGACTCTTTGCCATCCATTCCGATACCGCCTCAGGGAAAAGCTGGTTGATTGTTCCCGACTCGATGCTCGAACGGGAGTTCATCTACTTCTCTTACATCAATGACGGGGTGGCTCAATCCGGTTTTACACGGGGCACTTATGGCAACTCGAAGGTGATTTCTTTTCACAAGCATTTTGATCGAATCGAAATTCATGCAGAAAACACCAACTATCATTTCGATCCAGAATCCCCGCTTGCTCGAGCTTCATCGGCGAACATCAACACGCCCATTTTGGCGAGCTTGAAAATTGAAGGCATCGATTCATCGAAAACCGTTTTTGCCATTTCTGGCGATGCGTTGTTTTTGCAAGAAGATGTCGAAATGGTCAAGCGTCCTTCACGAAAACCAGGCCAGGGCGTTTTGGGCAAATTATCTCGTGAAAAATCCAAAATCACAAGAATCAATAACTACCCGGAAAACACCGAAATATCCGTGGATTACGTCTACGATAATCCAGCCCCAATAACAGGTGGTTCCGCTTTAGAAGATGCGCGCTATGTAACAGTATCGTATCAACACAGCATCTTGCAAATGCCGGAGGAAGACTTTGTGCCGCGTCCAGATGATGCGCGGATTGGCTTCTTTAGCACGCAAACGGAGGACATGACTTCAACTTCCTCCACACCCTGGTTGGATATGATTCACCGTTGGAGACTTGAGAAGAAAGATCCAGACGCCGAGCTTTCCGCCCCGGTTAAGCCCATCGTCTGGTGGATTGAAAACACCACTCCTTATGAGTTCCGAGAGATCATCCAAGCCGGAGTGGAAAAGTGGAACAAGGCTTTCGAGCCATTGGGATTCAGCAATGCGGTTGAAGTCCGCGTACAGCCAGATAGCGCCACCTGGGATGCTGGAGACATTCGTTACAACGTGCTGAGATGGACTTCCTCCCCTTCACCTCGTTACAGTGGATACGGACCTAGTTTTGTCAACCCAAAGACGGGGGAGATCTTGGGCGCAGACATCATGTTGGAATGGAGTGGAATGACAGGACGATTGTGGCGATCAGAAGTATTCCAAAAAGCAGGAATGATGGAATCCGTTGAAGCGGAGTTCAGCGATTTATCGGCTCGAGCCTTGGCCGCTGAAATGATGCATCGTTGCGATGCAGGTGCGATCCAGGCGCAGCAAACGCTCTTGGGGCTTGCAGCCATTAAGGCTCGTGCTTTCACCGATGAGGACCAGGAAAAATTCACACGTGAAACTCTCCATCGATTGGTCTTGCATGAAGTGGGACACACGTTAGGCTTGAGCCACAACATGGCAGGCTCTACGATGCTCAGCCCGGAAGAATTGAAAAGTAGCGCGATTGTCAATGCCCAAGGCATGAGTAACAGCGTTATGGATTACCCCGCCATCAATTTTACCGAAAAAGCTGAAGACCAAACGAAGTTCTTTGATGACGAACCCGGCCCCTATGACCTATGGGCCATTTCGTATGGCTATTCTCCTGAATTACAAGACGCTGCTGCTGAAAAAGACCGACTCGAAGCCATCTTGAATCGCTCTACGGAAGCCAACCTGATGTTTGGAAATGATGCTGACGACATGCGACGTCCAGGAGGCGGCATGAATCCGGATGTCAATATATATGACCTGTCAAATGACCCCGTGGCCTATGCTGCTGAGCGTTGTGATTTTGTCAATAACCTGCTTCCTCAAATTGTCGACATGTACGGTGATGATCGCCAAGACAGTTATATGGAAGTCCGCAGAGCTTACTTGACGTTGACGGGGGAATACGCGACGCAGCTCGGAGTCATGACACGTCAAATTGGTGGAGTCCGCTACAACCGAGCATCTCCATCCCAGCAACAAATCGCACCGCTTCAACCCGTGTCAAAGAGCGACCAACAAGCTGCCCTGCAGTCACTTTCGACCTATGCCTTTGCTCCTGACGCCTTTGATGCCGCGCAATCTGTCTATGGATACTTGCAAGGACAACGAAGAGGGTTTGGATTCTTCAGCGAACCGGAAGACCCGAAAATTCACGCACGTATATTGAGCGCCCAAAAAAATGCGCTCGCTCATTTGCTTCATCCGCGTGTTCTGCAAAGAATCACCGATGCTCGCAATTACGGCAACGACTATGCCCTCGATGCCTACATGAACGACTTGACTGCATCCATTTTCAAAGCAGACCTGCGATCATCCGTGAATACGGTGCGACAGCAACTTCAAATCACTTACGTCCAATCACTCGTACAAGCTTTGGATCCAGAAAAGAAGTATGACCTCATTGCACAATCCATGGTCCTGTCCTCATTAAAGCGCATACAGCGGGAACAAAAATCAGCGTCATCTCCTGACGGCTTAACCCGCGCTCACAGAGGCCATTTGCTCTTCCTCATCGAAAATGCACTGGAACGATAAGACCACCTGAATCTTGTAAAAAGGCGAAATCTCTGAGAGGTTTCGCCTTTTTTATTCCACGGTCCTGGCGCCTGGAAACAGCTCCTCTAACGTGGTCTCTCGAAAGGTGAAAATCCCCCGCACTTTGCGGTGTATGAAGCCCCCAAACAATTCTCCAAGCCAGCCGAAAGGCAAGGCGTAATGCAGAACATCTTCCATCAGAACACCGCCCTCACTGGGGGTAAAACGGTGCAAGTGATGCCAGAATCGATATGGACCAAATCGCTGTTCATCAATAAAATAAACTCCTTTTTCTTCATGAACTATTTCCGTCACCCATTTCATAGGAATGCCCATTAGCGGTTTGACCGTGTAGCAAATAATGTGTCCGGAAAATGTGTTCTCACCGCCGCCCGACAAAATCTTAAAAGACATGTCCTTAGGGGTAATGCGATCCAAATTCTCTGGAATGCTAAAAAAATCCCATGCTTCATTCGATTTCATCGGAAGCCATTGCTGGGTTTTGAGGCGGTGCATCTTCATGCTTTTCTAACGATTCGATGGAAGCAATTGTTCATATCAGCCTTACGAAAAGCTCAAAAAAAATGAAGCACCCGCCGTTGCAGATGCTTCACTACGATTCACAACTAGGTCCTCCAAGAACTTTTGTTCCATGACCTGTATCAAATATAAATAATTTAACTACACTATCAAACTATTTATAGGCATTTCTTGTTGTTTAGTCTATTAAAAACAACCAATTGTCTTGGATTGGTTTTTTATATAAGGATTGGATTGAACTCCCTACTTTTGCTTCATGTCCTCCAAGACCTCCTATTTCGCGGCCTTCGTATTCGGTGTCGCTTTTATTGCGACCTCCGAAGCAATGTGGTCCCAATCATTTCTAGAGGACTGGAACGATCAAACCATGCAGCGCATGATGCGTGCCGACTTTGTTTCTTTTGATGCCGCATATCCGGATTGGTTTGATTCGCAGGCCACGCCGACATTGAAGACACAGGTTCCAGAATTGGACGAACTCGAGACCGCCTTACAACCTTGGGCCATCGATGCTGAACGTGAAAATCGATGCGTACAATCCTTGTTAGAAGGAAATATGCTGCGCTTGCAAATCATACGCGTTTTGCAAGGTTTGTATGCCCCTGACCTGGAGCGCGAATTGGTCTTGAATGAAATCCCCAGCTCATTTCAATGGATTCCAGTCTTGGCTTCCTCTTACAATCATGCGTTCAGAGGAGTCAATGGACATGCTGGACTATGGGGCCTCAGTGAGGCTCAAGCGCTCAAAGAAGGCATCGCAAGGTCTGGGAGGATTGATGAGCGTATGGGCATCGTTGAATCTACTCGAGCAGCCGTGGCGATTTTGGATCAACTTCAGCGCCGTTTTCCAATGGATCCCGACCGGGTCTTAGTGGGTTTTTTAAAAGGGATGCCTTTCGCATCTCGTTGGAGCGGACAACCCGGCTACGATGACGAGCTAGACGATTGGATCGCATTGTATCGAGTCGTCGCACGCTTTATGGTCAATTTAGACGCGCCAGACTTTGAATCCGCATGGGGAGCCGAGTTGACCACCTGGCGGCCTGTCGATTGTCCTGGAGAGATCGACAACAGGCAGTTGACCCAAGTTTTAGGAATGTCATTGGACGTCCAAGAACAGTTGTTTCCATGGTGGATTGGTCAAAGTCTCCCTTGTAACACATTCGAAGAGTTTGAGCCTTATTTGCCTCGAGCATGGGCGGACAAATGGGATGAGCAAATGAGCGATTTGGAATTTGAACCTGCATCGATTGCTTCCGTTTCCTTGAGCCAGGAAGTTGCGCAAACACCGCTCAATTCATCAGAACAGGCCAACACCACTCAAGCTTCAAGTTGCATCGAATACGAAGTGAAAAAGGGGGATACGTTGTACAATCTATCCAAACGATTTCCCGGAACAACTCCTGAAAGCATCGCTGCTAAAAACGGAATTGGTGTTGTTATCAAAATTGGCGAAACCCTGTGCATTCCCCGCATGGAATGACATCTGACAAGCACTCCATAGGTCGGACTTGGGGCTTTCTGGTGGCCTTAGGGTTGTTCGCGGCATTGTGGATGGGGCGCCCTGAGTATGTGGCATTCGAATTGATTCCTTTCCCCAAATGGGAAGACTGGGGAAATGAGACTTTGCATGCTCTGAATCCAGAGGCCATCGACACGCTCCTTTCCGCTTATGATTTTTTTGACTCGCTGCATCGTGCAGAAGTCCTGCCGGTTCATTGCGCGGATTCTACCACGGCCCTGAATGACATCGATTTAAAGGATTCAGTCGTGATGTCGAGCCCGAAACCTTTTACGCAGCAAATCGGAGAAGCCCCCATCGGTCAAAAAGACCATGCCCTTTCCAAGCTTCATCCCAATTTAAGACTGCAAGGATCGGAAACTGCATTTGTCCGACTTGGCTACTTTTTCAACCGACTACAAAACAAACTTCACCAGGGGCCGCTTCATATTTTTCATTTCGGTGACTCCCAAATTGAAGGTGATCGCATTACACGCACCCTGCGCACTTCATGGCAAAACCGTTGGGGAGGCTATGGATTGGGATACCTCGCTCCGAAACCGTTGGTTGCTCCGGCTTCCATCGTCCAATCCACTTCTGCCGGTTGGATTCGTCACGCTCGCTATGGAAGACGTGACACCACAATCAAGCACAACCGCTATGGGCTTTTGGCGGCCTTTGCTTCCCATGATGAAAGCATCGCTTCCGACCAACCCCCTTGGATTCGATTGAAACCGAATAGCCGAGCAAGCCTTTCAGAGCAACATGTTCATTCCATCAAGATGCTTTTTGGCAAGTCGGAATCAAGCGCACGCTTGTCATGCTACTTGGATTCAACATTCATAGGAACGTTCGAAATTCCTGCGGACAGCGTGAGTTCAGAGCTCACCATCCCCTTGTCCTCCAACAGTGGCTCTGTAGCCTTCAAATCGATCGAATTTCAGTTCAATGGCCCGGCGCCGGAGATCGATGCCATTGGGATGTTCCCAGATTCCGGGTTGGTATTTCACAATGTTGCCATGCGCGGCTCCTCGGGCACGTTGTTTAGACAACTCGATCGTGCCCAATTTACCCACCAACTCCAATCTCATGACGTGGGGATGGTCATCCTCCAATTTGGTGGAAATGCTGTGCCTTACATCGCAGACACCGCTGCTGTGAAGCGCTATGGCCAATGGTTTGCATCACAAATACGCTTATTTCAAAGCCTAACTCCGGATGCGGCTATTGTCATCATTGGTCCGTCCGATATGGCGACTAAACAGGGACAGTACATGGCCACCTACCCCATGCTTGTTCCCGTTCGGAATGCCCTGCGGCAAGTGGCCTTGGATGAAAACGTCTTGTTCTGGGACGTTTTCGAGGTGATGGGTGGACAAGGCTCCATGGCGGCTTGGGTTGCCTCTGACCCCCAACTGGCGAGTCCAGACCACGTGCATTTCACGCGGAGAGGCGCCAACAAGATTGCCTCACTGCTCCTTCAGAGTTTGGATGCCGAGTGGGAAAGCTGGGAACGCAAACAACACGGCTTGAATTCAACCTCCTCAATTGATTCTTCGCCATGAGCCTTCTATGTCTTTTGAGTGTTGGTTGTCTTTCTTGGTTTTCGGCCATTGAAACCGATTTCACGGTCCAAGGAACGATGCCATCCGATTCTTCGACAAGTTGGAGGATTCCACATAAAAGTGATGCTTTTGACGCCTTGTGGCTGACGATGGATTCCATGCAATTTCAGGGCAACGGCTCGCTATCCTGCCTCTATATTGGCGGTTCACATGTGCAGGCAGGGTGGTTGGGACACGGGATTCGAAAGCGATTTGAAGATTCGTTTCCTTCCAGTGATACAATACGAGGTTGGCTGCTCCCCTACCGCATGGCACAAACGGACACGCCCACGCATTTTAGAACTGAGTCCACGGGAAAATGGACTGGTATGCGCTGCACGCATGGTGGCCACGTCCCACCCTTTGGTATTGCAGGCATCCGAGCTCACACGGAAGATCCTGCTGCCACTTGGCAGCATGTGTCCATCCGGTCAGATTCAACACTCCATGCCGCCGAGGCCATTGAAGTCTATGGAGACGCTTTGGGATGCATCCCGTCCTGGCTAGGGGAGGAATCGCTTCATAGTCGGCAGGCCCTCGTCAACGGCACGGGCTGGCTATTTCAATTTGAAGACCCCGTGGACACGGTTCGCTTCGGTCTCGACATCATTGAGTCGGGCGCTATTTCCTTTGATCTTTTTGCGACGACGCAACGTCTTATGCCGCATCAGGACATGCAGTTCACGCTCTATGAGTGGGGAAACAATGGCGCCAAAGTCTCCAGTGCGTTGCGATGTGATGCGTGGGCAAGTGAATGGCCATTGCCCGACCTGGACATTGTCTTTTTGGGACTCGGGATCAATGATGTTCATGCGGCGGGATCTTCTGGGGTTGATGACGGCTTCGCTCACGCTTATGACTCCCTCGTGCAGCGAATTCAAAACATGGCTCCCAACGCAGCTTTGGTGCTACTCAGCAATACAGATTCCATGAAAGATGGGCAATCCATGAGGGCACGATCCAAACAAGTTCAAGCCATCCAAGAGAAAATCGCCTTGTCACACGGCTGTGCGACTTTTGACCTCGGCAAAGCCATGGAGGACATCGGCTCCATCATGGATTGGCATGACGCTGGATTGGCACAAGCCGACCTCATCCATTTCACGCCATCTGGATACGACAAGTTGGCCGATTTACTTTTTTCATCTTGGATTGAGGCGAACAAGAATAGGCCAACTTCCATTCCTGAACCATCTTCGCAAGAACGATGATGGAATGGTTCCTCTTTGACGCCAACGATCCGCTCACCTTCATGAATGGAGCTTTTTGGGGCTTTTTCTTGTTCGTGTTCACAGGCTTTGCACTTCTTGACAAAAAGAAGGCTTTGCGGAATGCCTTTTTGTTTGCTGTGAGTCTCTTCTTCTATTGGAAAACGAGCGGTTCATTTGTCCTCATCCTTCTCTTCTCCACGATTTCGGACTGGTGGATTGGCCGTCGGATCCATCAAGCTCATGGAACGCCGCGGAAAATTTGGCTTGCTTGGAGCATCGCAATCAACCTAGGCTTGCTCTTCTATTTCAAGTATGCTTACTTCCTGTCCGATAGCATCAGCCCTTTGCTTGGAACCCATTGGAATCCAAACCATGCATTGGGTGATTTGGCCAATGTCAATTTAGGAACCAACTTTCGTGTAGATCGCATTCTACTGCCCGTTGGAATTTCCTTTTACACGTTCCAAACCATGTCCTATGCCCTGGACGTTTATCGAAAGGATGTAGAACCGGTCAAGAGCTTGATTGATTTTGGTTTTTTTGTTTCGTTTTTCCCGCAACTCGTGGCCGGCCCCATCGTTCGTGCCAAGAATTTCATTCCACAACTTCATCAGCCTTATGCCCTGACGAAGGCTGGATTTGGGATGGCTTTGTTCTGGATTCTCAATGGACTCATCAAGAAAGTTTGGCTCGCAGACTACGTTGCCGTCAACCTTGTTGACCGGGTATTCGCCAATCCTGAGGGCTATTCAGGCTTTGAGAACTTACTCGGATTGTACGGTTACAGCCTTCAGGTCTATGGCGATTTCAGTGGTTACACGGACATGGCCATTGGTGTGGCCTTGTTGATGGGGTTTCAGCTCCCAACCAATTTCAATGCACCTTACAAAGCGCGCAATCTCGGGGAGTTCTGGAGACGATGGCACATGAGTCTTTCTAGCTGGCTCAAAGATTATCTCTACATCCCGATGGGCGGGAACCGCAGCGCCTCCATGTTCACATGGATTAGTGGCAGCATCTTTTTTCTCTTCCTGCTTTTGCTCTCTCCTTCCATGGGCTGGGTGCTCGTTGGCAGTGGGATCCTTCTTCTTCTCTGGGCAGCAGCTTGGGCATTCCCCTCCTTTCAGCGGAACATTTCAACCAACATCAACCTCTTGATGACGATGATGATTGGCGGCTTGTGGCATGGAGCAAGCTGGAACTTTGTCCTCTGGGGCGCGTTGAATGGATTCGGCCTCATCGTTTATAAATATTGGAAACGCATGAGTCCTTGGGAAGTGAAAGACCGGTGGTGGAAGCATCTCATTGGAGTCCTGCTCACCTTCCACTTCATCACGTTCACTCGGATTTGGTTTCGCACAGGAAGTCAATCTCGGTGGGAAGAGATGGGCGCTCCTCACAACATGTGGAGTGAATGGTTTTCTGCCAACGCCATGCTGCAGAAACTGATGCATGGGATTGCCGGAAGTCCCTTCCTTGAAATCCTATGGGGATACCGTTCCGTGTTGACCGTGATGATGATTGGCTACACCATTCACCTTTTACCTAACACATGGAAAACCGGATACCGGCAAGCGTTTAGTCGATTGCCATTGCCCATATTGTGGCTTCTCACCGTGGTGGCCATTGGAATCGCCTGGGCCGGAACGAGTGCTGATATGCAACCGTTCATCTATTTTCAATTTTAACTCCTCGAAGCTCGCCCCCTGTTCACTCGGGCAATTCAATTTCTTGATATGCGCTGCATGATTCTGAATGAGCGCATGAGGTCAACAAGACAGCTACAGACAATACACCTAAGAATACAATGATTGCTTGCTGCAGGCGCATGTGATTTATTTTTTGAGAATACATGAGTGCTTCTTTACTTCGGACTAAACAACGTCGGGAAATCAAACTTAGTGCATTCAAATCAAACTACCTTCGTGCTTGTCTCATCCTTCGCAGTTCAAACTATGCTTCTTCGCACGAATTCTCTCTTGCTCATCACATTGGCCTGCATGGTCAGCTTTCAATTATTTTTTCTGTGGAATGAGTTTTTGGAGACGTGGACTCCGTCATGGATTCAATCGATTGAGTCCAGCATGGACGAGGTAAGGGGCGCCATCATGCTGATTCAAGTGTTCGGGATTGGCGTTTTATTCGTTGATTACGTCACACGATTCGACGACATCAAGCGACCCTTTTGGCACGGATTGGCTGTTGGCACCTGCATGATTGGATGGCTATTCCAGGTCTTTGTCTACTATTTAGACAGCGCATATCTCGTCTGAATCAGTCCAATTGGTATTGATAATCGCTTTCATTCAACTTTGAGGGCAATCCGCGGAATAACTCAAAACGTTGTTGAATGTACCGAATGAATTCATATTGCGTCCAGGCCTGTAACAGTGCGTCTCCTGGATCACAAAATGCGATAAAGGCTTCGAATTCAAAGGAGTTGAGGGAAATGATGTCATAGTCAACATACTTGATAAAGAGTTCGCGCAACAGCTCATGCCTCCGGTCTGTGTTCTCCATTTCAGCCACAAGACGTTTGCTCCTCTCATCACGATTCAATGCTTCATACAAGAATGTGATCGGGCTGGCCAGCGCATCCACTTTTGAAATCCGGTAATCCTCCTCGTTGTAGCCCAAGGCCTCGATGTCACGGAGAATTTCTCGCAATTCTCTCGGCGCCACAACTTCAGCCACACCAACTTTTACTTGCAAACGTTGCAAACGCACTTCCAAATCCCATTGACGACCTTGTTCGGGAGCAATGCGCTCGACAGTATGAAAACCAATCGCACCAAAAGCCAGGGTATCTCCAGGACAAACGGCCAGCAGAAAAGTTCCTAGATGGTCGACAAACTGCCCACCCCCCATTCGAGACCGGTTCACCACCATGGCCACGGGAATCATGTGACCGGATGCGTCATTCACACTCCCTGAAACCAGCATCAAACTGTCACAACGTTGAGAAACGATGCTTTCCTGAGAAAATGCAAGGGAACAAAAAACACATTGCACAATACTCCACAGTGCGAATCGCATAACTGTCTTCGACATGACCGCAAGATACTCTTGGCATCGTATTACCTTCGAATCATGCCGCAAAAAGCTAGCCCAAAAAAGAATAACGAACGGACTAAGGCCTCATCACAGGAGGCCATTCGCAAAGCGAAGGCACGCATTCTCAGTGCGCATGAAGCACCGTTAGAAACCGCTCAATGGGTTCACGACATTCAAAATGGCAGCAGAAAGGCCCTGGGACAAGCCATTACCTTGGCTGAGAGCCGACTTCCCAGAGACCGGGACCAATTGGAGGAATTATTGGATTTACTGCAGTCTACTTCTAGCAATCCGAAAAGCTGGCGCATGGGCATCACCGGTGTTCCGGGCGTTGGGAAGAGCACCTTCATCGAATCCTTTGGCGCCGCTTGGATTGAAATGGGGCACCGCGTGGCCGTTCTGGCCGTCGACCCCAGTAGCGAGCGTTCCGGCGGAAGTCTTCTTGGAGATCAAACCCGCATGGAAGCGTTGACCAAAAACCCGATGGCCTTCATACGTCCGAGTCCATCCTCCCAAACACTTGGAGGGGTCACGCGGGCGACACACGAATCCATCCTGCTTTGCGAAGCTGCTGGATTCGATCGCATCATCGTCGAGACTGTTGGAGTCGGCCAATCTGAAACCTCCGTTCGTCAACTCACGGATGCCTTCATTTTACTGATGCTGCCTGGTGCCGGTGACGATTTACAAGGAATCAAGCGTGGTATCATGGAAATGGCCGATTTGATTTTGGTCAATAAATGTGATGGTCCTTCAGCATCTCAGGCCGAACATGCTGCACTGCAATACCGCCAAGCCATCCATTTGTTCCCTCCCGCACAAGGGGGGCATGAAGTCCTCGTTCAAACCATGAGCGCATTGAAACAAACTGGAATCATGGACGCGTGCGGTGCCATTCAAAACTTGATGCACCTTTGGAAAGACAACCTCTGGATGGAGACTCAGCGTTCACGTCAATCCACTCGTCAATTCAATGACCATGTTCGGGCATTGCTTTTCGAACAATCGCAAATTTCCCCGCAACACCAAGCTGCTTGGGAACGTCTACAAACTCAAGTTGAACGGCAGCAAATCAGTGCGTTCGCAGCCGCTCGAAAATGGCTCAACACCGTAGTTTCGCAACCATGACCGAATGGATGATGGGCTGGGTTGCAGTGGGGTTTCTTGCCATTGTTAAGTACGCTAAGGCTGAACATCCTTTTGCAAGGCCTTTGAGTGAACATCTTATTCCACATAAGCTGATTGCATGGCTGCGAGGGACGGAGCTTCGATGGCTCTTCGTATTTTTAATTTGGTGCACCAGCGGCGGCGTTTACGCGGGACTGCAAAATCCAATTTGGTCGCTAGCGATTGTGTCTGGGTTGACGATCTTTCTCTTATTTATTCCTGAAAAACCGGTTTTCCAGAATACGCGGAAAAGAACAGAATCACCTGACTCCATTCACTCACGGCTCGTTCAATTGAGGCTGCAGCTTCAACGATTGCATGAAAAAGAACGCCTCAGTCTGCGTCTCGAGAAAGCTGAACAATCTCAAATGGTCATGGATCGATATGACCAACGATTTCAAATCATTCTTATCGCCATAGAAAACCACTTAACGTTTGGAGACCACGGTCGGGCAGAGCGTATCATCACACTTTTCTCCAGGCATTTGAGACACATTCTTTATGAAGGCTCAGTCCCTTTTCTCACGCTCGAAACTACAATTGAGCACATCAAAGCACACTTGAGCCTGATGGAATTATTGACTGCAGGACGCTTTCGTTGCGACGTCGATGATGGCATGCTTGATGCTTCTCATTTAGGACGATGCACCGAGAGTCTGAGGATTAGTCCGTGGGTCGAGTCCATGGTTTGGCCTTTTTTCGAATGGGCTGAGCGCACGAACGAACCGATTGATCCGATGTACTTATTATTGGATGTGGAGGATGGCGAAATCGCAATAAGCTGCGAACATCCGAGTTTCGTAGAATCTCAAATCATCCGTTCACACCGCCTCAAATTGCTTGGAGAATATTCTGAGGAAGAATCGAAAATTGCGTGGAATCACACGCTAAAAGTTGTGGCCTAAGAAGACGAAACGACGTGGCTGACAAGCTCATCGACGCCGCAGGCCAATTGATCGCCCGTTGTCATGTTCCGCAACGTCCATACATCTGCAGCACGCTCCTGATCTCCGCGCATGGCTACAAACTGAACCCCCAAATCCGCTGCGTGCTTCAGTTGCTTTTTCATTTTTGCCGGGTCCGGATACAACTCGGTGTCCACCTTGGCCTGTCGAAGGGCTTGCTGTAGAATCAAGGCATCATCCACACCCTCCGCATCCATCTGTAAGATCATCACTTTGGAACCGACGCGGGATTCCTCAGGGAAACAATCAAAATGTTCCAGCACATCATAAATGCGATCCGCTCCAAAACTGATTCCGACTCCACTCATGCCTTCCCAACCGAAGATCCCTGTCAAGTCCGCATAGCGTCCTCCTCCGCATATGCTCCCCACGGGTGCGTTGTCAACACGAACCTCAAAGATGGCTCCTGTGTAGTAGTCCAATCCTCGTGCTAAGGCCGGGTCAAACACCAAACGATCAGGGTCAATCCCGCAATTTTCAGCCCGTTGAAATAGCAGCTGCAATTCGACCCACGCATCTTGAGCCTCAATATCGTCCGCTAAAAGCATTGCCCGCAACCCTTCGATGCGATCTGAAAATTCCGGCTGCTGAAGCAACTCAAACAGTTGTTCCACGGATTGAATCACCGTTGGTGCAAACCCCCGATCACTCAATTCTTTGACAACTCCTGATGTTCCCACCTTATCCCATTTGTCCAAAGCAATGGTCAAATCTCCGAGTTGTTTTGACACACCCCAACTTCTGGCCAGCCCATTGAGCAGGCGGCGGTCGTTGATCGCAATGCGGTACCCCGGCACCCCAAGGTTGGTCAATACCTCATCAAAAATCAACATCAAATCCAATTCGCACAAAGCGCTTTCAGATCCGATGATGTCCGCATCACATTGCGTGAATTCTTGGTACCGTCCTTTGCCCGGTCGATCTCCGCGCCACACTGTTTGCATTTGATATCGCCGAAACGGAAACTGCAGTTCATTGCGCGACATGACCACAAACCGCGCAAATGGCACGGTCAAATCATAGCGCAAGGCCTTCTTTGAAATGCTCGGAACAAGCGCTTTGCTATCTGAAGAAGCCAACGCATCGGCATCGGCTTTGGCTAAAAAATCACCGTTGTTTAGAATGCGGAAAATCAACTGGTCTCCCTCCTCTCCATATTTTCCGGTTAAGGTGGAGAGGTTCTCCATGGCAGGCGTTTCAATGGGCTGGAATCCATGCCGTTCAAACGCGTTGCGCATGATGCCGAACATCCAATTGCGCCGCGCCATGACATGGGGTCCAAAATCGCGTGTTCCTTTCGGGATAGAGGGCTTGCTCATGGTTTTCTTTGAACTACAAAGGTCTGTTATTTCTTTCTGCGGTATTGAATGAATGCGACAATCGTTAAAATGGCCATGGCGAGAAATACGTACTGCATGCTGTGTGTTTGTTCGTGAGAGCGCTAAATTCGGAAATTGATGGAAACGAATGATAAAGAGAGGACACTTTCCGGTCACCAAGGTGCTTTATATGATGCTGCCTGGAATTCAACGACCCAAGAATGGGTGACAGCCGGGGGGGATGGCGTGGTGGCCAAATGGTCTTTTGACGACCCGACGGCGGGCCAAGCTGTTCTACACCATGAAAAAGCCTTTTTTTGTATTTGCTTGAACGGGGATGGATTGGTCGCAGGCACAGAGGATGGTGAATTGTTCTTTCTCGACTCAAAGGGCTCTGTGATCCGATGGTCCGCTCACAGAGGAGGTGTCTTCGCGCTGCTCCTGCATACCAACGGACGAATCTACTCTGGAGGTGGCGATGGACGCGTACTGGAATGGACGGACGGTAAGCTCACAGGTGAATGGGCTTTGTCATCACCAGACAAAATCCGGACTCTCGTGGCGCATGGCTCCAGCATTTTCGTCAGCTCCAGCAATGGTGAGGGACGACTGTGGAATCCAGCTGACACAGCCGGCTTGGATGGTGCGCCTGCAATGGGCTTCCATGAAGGCGGATTGTATGCTGCTATTTTCATCGCAGCCAAGAATGTTTGGATTACCGGAGGACGGGATGGCCACTTGCGGGTTTGGGATGAGACCGGCGAAAGCATCCTAAGCTTACCCGGCCACGAGGGAGCGATTTACCGCATGCAGCGAACGGGCGATTTGATCTGGACGGCAAGTCGAGACAAAACGGTTAAATGCTGGTCGGTTGACAGCCTGCAACCTTTGGCCAAATGGACGCACCGCAATGGTGGATGTCGTCGCTCCGTGAATGCCCTCATCTGCGGTGGTCCCAACTTGGAATGGATGCTCGCTGGTGGGGATGATCGGCAAGGGCATGTGGTAGAGTGGCTGAAATTGTTACCAACTGATGGGCTCTAAACCTTTGGAAACAAGCCAAGCATTGGCCAGACTAAATGGCTTGGAGCCAAAGAAACCTCGATAGGCCGAAAGTGGACTTGGATGGGGCGATTCCAGTACGAGATGATCAGGATGGTCAATGTTCTTCTTGTGCTTCCTAGCCTGGCTTCCCCAAAGGATGAAGACAATGGGACGATCGGATTCCTGCAAAACATCCAATACCGCACCCGTGACCATTTGCCAGCCAAAATGAACATGACTCCCCGGGCTGCCGTGGGCAACGGACAAAACATCATTGAGCAGCAACACCCCCTGCTGCGACCAATGCTGCAATGCACCTTGATGGTTCACTTTATTCAAAGTTTGATTCTCGGGGCCAACGTCATCCAAAAGTTCTTTCAAGAGGTTTCGAAGTGAAGGCGGCCACGTCACTCCCGACATGACTGAAAATGCGAGTCCATGCGCTTGCCCCGCTCCATGGTATGGGTCCTGGCCCAAAATGACCACTTTCACCGCGTGGGGCTCGCATTCACACAAAGCAGTGAGCTCCATTCCTGCGGGAGGATAACACGTTCCCTCTGAGCGGGCACGAGCGAGAGCCCCGTCCAGCCCCGTCCAAACATTCCTATCAACCCTTGTCGCCAAGACTCGTTTCCAGGAATCCGGGAGTTGGTTTAACAGCTGCAAACTCTGATTCGACATGCACAAAAATCTGTGCTTTGAGGAAGCTTTCCAACCAAGCTTAGCGAATTCGTTGAAAACCTCTTTCAAAGATTCTTTGTGGTACAAAAGGAAGAAGTACTTTTGTGCTTTGCTCCCGATTCCATTTTGACGGAGTTTCTTCCATCTTGCACCCGATTACCTTTGTCGTTAACTGACACTACGCTTCGTGACAAACTGGAGACCAATCAAGGAAAAACCTTGTATGGTTACCAGAAAAATGCCATTAGTACGTTGATGGGCCGAATGGAAAAATTTCCAGAACGGTACAACGTGCTTTTTCAATTGCCGACAGGTGGAGGAAAGACCGTGATTTTTTCTGAGTTGGCCAAGCGATTCATTCTGGAAACCGGGAAAAGAGTTCTTATTCTCACTCACCGAATTGAATTGTGCGGACAAACTAGCCGCATGCTAACCGACATCGGGGTACCGAACAAAATCATCAATAGCAAGGTCAAAGAACTGGATGATGATGAGGATTTCTGGTGCTATGTCGCCATGGTCGAAACGCTCAACAATCGACTCAGTGATGAGCGTATTGATTTTGAGAATTTGGGCTTGGTGATCATTGACGAAGCGCATTACAACAGCTTCCGTAAGTTATTTGGATATTTCGCCAACCAAGTGATTTTAGGTGTCACTGCGACACCATTGAGCTCCAACATCAAACTCCCACTGAAGGACAACTACAATGAGTTGATTGTGGGGGAATCGATCTCTGCTTTGGTGGAGCAGGAATTTTTGGCCGAAGCGGTGACCTACAGTTATGATGTGAATCTCCGATCCCTGAAGATTGGAATCAACGGAGACTATACGGTCAGCAGTTCTGAGCGGTTGTATGGCAATTACCTCATGCAAGAGAAACTGCTCTATGCCTATGAAGAAAAGGCCAAGAACACCAAAACACTGATTTTCAACAACGGAATCAATACATCCAAGTCCGTTCAGGCGATGTTTGAGGAAGAGGGCTACGAGTGCAAACACTTGGACAATACCCACAGCGAAAAAGAACGGCACGACATTCTTGAGTGGTTTGAAAAGAAGCAAGATGCCATTCTGAGTTCTGTTTCCATTTTGACCACTGGATTCGACTCCCCTTCCGTTGAAACCATTATTTTGAATCGCGCCACAAAGTCTTTGACCTTATACCATCAGATGATCGGTCGAGGTTCACGGGTTTTGCCCCACAAGAAAAAATTCAATGTCATCGATTTGGGCAACAATGCCCGACGATTTGGACTGTGGGACACGCACGTGAATTGGGCCGATATCTTCAAATCACCCAACTCTTACATAGAGGGCCTTTACTCCGACGAAGAAATCGAGGAAGAGTTTGTCTATGAGTATTCGGACGATTTGATGAAGCGATTGGACGGTGGTCCTGATCCTGATTTCAATATGGCCGAGGCTTATGTTGAAGTGATGCGAACAGGCGGAAGACCAAAAGACGCCATCGAACTGAGCATTGCACACCACGTGAGCATCGTTCGGTATCTATGCCAAGACTTCTGGGACGCGTCGGACCTATTGAAAGAGCTGGAAGGCGACATCATTTACCGCGTGCGGCTTTACTCCAAGTGCATCTCCAAAACAACGGAGAACTACAAGAATTGGCTCAAGGAAGACTACCTCCGAAAACTACAGAGCGAGTTGCGTCAGGCCTATGCTGAAGATGACCTTCAAGGATGACATCATCGTGCGGATGGCACAGCTACAAACTCACTGGTGACACTTACAAAAACACCGTGCTTTTGACGCTCTAATTTCCGGAAACTTGCACATGCCTGTTTCCATTGAATCGTGGTTGGAAGTCTTTCCAATGCATCTCGGTTTTGCCCTGATCACTTTTGTTTTTTTTCGTGTATTCTCCGCTCTCCTTCCATGGAAAGTGCGAAAAACAGGGTCTGTTAGCACCATGTGGCTGACCGCTTTGTCCGCACTTGGAATCGCATTGTCCACCGCAAGTTGGGGCATTCAATTCGCGCCTTTCGCTGCAAAATGGGTTGAATTCACACGTTCGGCCTCGTGGTGGTCGTTCATGATTCTTTTGGCCTCTGCCCTCCTGTACGCACAAGTCAGGATAGACAACTCAGCATACCATAGAGCGAAGCAATTGCAAAACGCTACGATTCAAGAACAACTATTGATACAAAGTGTCGCTCAAGTCAAGAAAAACATCGAACTCAAAGACGAGGTAAGACAAGCCAAGCGGAACAACTTGCGGTCACAAATGAACCCGCATTTCTTATTCAATGTCCTCACCGGAATTCAACATCTTTTACTAAACGAGCAAGGTGATCAAGCAAGCAACGTTTTTAGGCGCTTTCGAAAACTGTTAATGCAAGGGTTCATACACAATGATCAAATTATTGGCTCGATTCAACAAGAACTCAACCATGTTGAGCAATACATCGAGTTGGAGTCTCTTCGGATATCGAAATCCATTGGTTGGGATTCCAAAGTCAATTCATCGGTCAACCTAGAACGAACCCCCTGCCCCAAATTCTTATTGCAGCCACTGGTTGAAAATGCGATCTGGCATGGTCTTTCCGGGCTCTCCTCTGAGGATCCGCAAATTCAAATTCATGTATTCTGGGAAGATGAAACGCTCGTTTTACAAGTTCATGACAATGGAAAAGGCTTGGGAAGCTCCGATGTAAAGAACACCTCAAACAAACGAGAAGGACACCAGTCCAGGGGAACTGCAATTATCCGAGAACGCCTTGATCTCCTTCGACATCCTGGACGGCTGGAGCTGAGAAAACCATCGGCGCAGGACCCATTCACAAACGGCGTCGTCGCTGAGATTCAACTTCCTTTGTGGGCACTAGAGCCTCCACCCAAGCCATCTGAATCAACCGACAGACTTAGAATGGCAAACGTGGATTAGGAGAATCGGCAATCGTACCTCGGAAGCCCGATTCATATTGAATTGCCCCCGTGATTGCGATCATGGCTGCATTATCCGTGCAGTAAGCCATGGGTGGAATGTGCACGTTCCAGCCCAACTGCTCTCTTCTCGTTTCAAGGGCTTTTCGCAATCCACGATTGGCCGAAACACCTCCAGCAATAGCCACTTCACGAATTCCGGTAGATTCGACCGCCGCCTCCAATTTACTCAATAAAATATCCAAGATGGCGTGTTGCACACTTGCTGCAATGTCGTGCTTTCGCTCATCTACAAACCCAGGATTCGATTGCAATTCACGCTGCAAAAAATGCAATATCTGTGTTTTCAATCCACTAAAACTCATGTCAAGACCTTCAACTTTTGGACGCGTAAATGCAAAAGCATTCGGATCTCCATCGGAGGCAAGTCGGTCGATTTCAGGACCACCCGGATAAGGCAAGCCCATCAATTTGGCCATTTTATCAAAGGCCTCACCTGCTGCATCGTCACGCGTTGAACCAATCACCTCCATGGCCATTGGATCGTTGACTCGGACCAACTGCGTGTGTCCACCGGAAACGGTCAAGCATAGAAATGGCAACTGTGGAGGGTCTCCAGGTTCAAGAAAATGAGCCAAAATGTGAGCGTGCATGTGATGCACCGGAATGGTGGGCTTTCCCAAAGCATAGGCCCACGCCTTCGCAAAAGCCACGCCAACATGCAAGGACCCCATAAGACCGGGGCCTTGAGTGTAGGCAATGGCATCCAAGGCTTCAGGAGCTACGCCTGCTGCTTTCAAAGCGGCTTCGACCGTAGGCACAATATTTTGTGTGTGCGCCCTGCTTGCCAATTCAGGCACGACTCCTCCGTAGCCAACATGGACCGCTTGATTGGCAACCACATTGGACAGGACTTTACGGCCCTGAATAACCGCCACAGAGGTGTCATCACAAGACGATTCAATGGCCAAGATGCAAGAGTTGTATCGCATAAAGAACGGTGGACTTGTGGATTCAGTTGACGGTACAAAATTAGGTCCTTATCCCACAGAACATGTAACTTCCCTTCGGATGAAAAGCACTTCCCTTAAATGGCTGATTCGCGTGATCGCAGCTATCGTTAGTTTGCTTTTTATCGCGGGACTCGCCCTGCGAACAGAAAGGGTCCAGTCCGCGGTAGCTCGCCAATTGGCGATGGGGTTTGAAAAGCAAACCGGATTGCGGCTTGATTTTGAGTCCTTGCACATCGATTGGTGGAACCGACAGTTTGCACTCACACATTGCCGATTGGGGCAGCCTGAGCAAGAACTGCCATTGCTGGACATTGCCACAATCAAATTGGGCGCTTGGCATAGAACACGCGGTACTTGGCAATTGGGGACATTGCATTTATCCGGCGCAGAAATCGACGCGAGCGGACTTACGCAATGGAACGCCTTGCACGCCAACCCGCACACAACGGCTCAGAAGAGGCCTCTCTCCGTCTCCTTGCAACACGTGTTCATTGAGAATTTCGCAATTCGAATGAACGTGGATTCCGATGCCATGAGCGCAGTGATTGACCGAATGGAATGCCGAAACATCGAGCTCTTTCTAAACGAACAGCATGGCGAACTGATTGACCTCAAAGGACGCGTCGCAGGGGACGCATTCGGCCATGACTCCATCAACATTTCAATGCTCTCAGGAATTTGGTCTTCGGATGCCACTTCATGGCATTGGGACTCCGGAATTGCAAAGAGCTCCCTGCTCAACATCCATGGCCAGGCGGATGGTGAATGGGAAAACTGGGCCTTAACTGAACTGACAGCTGAAGCTCAACTGGAGCAAGGAGTCGACTTTCCGCATTGGAGTCAAAAGGCCCTAGACCATCAAAACATTGCGATCGAATGGGGTCAATGGCTCTCCTCGCAATTGAACCCGAACAAACTGCAGGGTGCCTTGGAGGTTCATTGGGAGAAGCCAACAGGTTGGCTCATTTCGATGCACGAATGGACAGGTCTGCCTGGAATTTCTTCCATTGACAACGCTCGGTGGGAACAAAAAAATGATGGGAAATGGGACGTTTCAGGAGAACTCAAGGGAAGCGCTCTGAAAACCTTGAAAACTTTGGGCTCTACACCCGTGGGCTCCCAACAAAGCCAATGGATCGATTCCTTGACAACCCGTCTCGGAACAAACGATGAGTGGGGCGTGCATTGGCGAACAGAAAACCAATCGATTCAGGCCGATTGGGAGTTGACATTGGAAACGCAGCAATTGCCTTTGACAGGAGCGGTTGACTGGAAGCCATCTGCCGAATCTCACGAGATTGATTGGGAATCGCATAACATTCCTGCTTGGCTGGGAATAGAGCGAGGATACGGCCAAGCCTGGGCTGCATCTGGAAGGGTGGACTGGAGCTCTGATGCCATTTTGGGCCAGACTCAACTGACTTTATCCAATAACGGGACAATTTCTGCCACAGTCAATGCCTACCGAAACCGCTTGAAAGATTCTCTACCGGAGTGGAGTTGCTCCGGCACGATCACTTCCCAAGACAACCCGATGCCGTTAGAATTGTCTTGGACAGGAAGCATAGACCGAGGCCATTGGAACTGGGAATCCGAAAGCCTGTTGCTCGGATTTCAACCTTTTCTGCTCTCCGAACGAGAAGACTGGGAACTGCATGCACGAACAGCACTGCGCGTCAACGGAATGCGTTTCAGTGAAATTCAAATGATCTTCGAAATGCGTGAAATCAACTTGCTCCAAAACGGCCGCCCCATGGCATTCAATCGGATGGACATTGAAGGAAGTTGGAGCGCTGAGAGCAGCATGATTGCTTGGAATTCCGATCTGACGAATGGCTATTTAAACCTGGAGAACGACTGGAAACGCTGGGGTGAATACTGGACTGAGAAGAAGCTTCTGAAAAACACAAATGACATTGAATCGCCTCAATTTCAAGCCGAATGCAGCGTCCGTTCTTTTGCTCCAATCGCAGCACTCGCTCATCTTCCTTTTTCAATAGAGAGTGGCTCTCGATTGAAGGCCTACAGCCAAATTGGCGGAACGAAATTCCAACTCTCAATTCCACATTTGACATGGGATCTATTCGAAGCTTCAGGAATCCAAATCGACTTGGATGATCAAGCGCAATCGATCTTTATCAATGCCCAATGTGATTCGCTTCATAGAGCGGGTGTTGCTTGGATTGAGCAAGCTCAAATTGACATATCACGAGACTCTATTTGGTGGCTAGACAGCTCTTGGGATTCTCCCCAATTCGGCCATTCAGAAATGCAATGGTCGGCTCTAAACAGAGACCTCAATTGCTTCAACTTGCAGTTAATCAATATGTCCCTGCCAATTGGCAATCAAATATTTGAATCTGATTTACCTCATCCCCAACTGAACCTTGACTTCACTTCAGCTGGCATGGAATTAAGCTGTGACAATTTCAGCCTGACTTCTGAAAATTGGACCTTGAACACCTCGGGGCTTTTCAGCCCGGTCAAAGAAAGTTTCTGGACGGTCAATGCAGTCGGAAAGACCTTCCCTTTCATTGAGATGGCTCCTTACAATGACTTTAGCGGCAAGAATTTGGACGCTCGCTTTGAGTGGTGTCGACTCGAGGGTGTTTCAGCATTTGCAGCAGCGTTTCAGGGCGAAAAATTTGGATTTAACGCTTTGCAGCTAGAAAATTTCAACCTCCTCATGGACGGAGACAAGTCCAACGCCACCTATTGGCTCGCTGCTCAAATCGATACTGAATCGTCCATTTCAGCCACAGGAAACCTGGCACTCGACCTAGAGGGCCCTATGCACAGTGAACTCAAGCTCGAATCCGTACCTCTGCAATGGTTGAACACCTGGATGCCTCCTGAGTCCGTTCAATGGAGTGGTGTCATATCGGGTGACTTATTGGTTGAAGGAACCCCTAAAAAGCCATCAATCGAAGGGTGGTTCGCTTCTGATTCAGCTGCGGTTCACGTGGGCTATTTGGGGACCACGTACCAACTCAAAGGGCTATGCGAAGTGGTACCCGACGAGTTTTTCTTAGACCAATGGGAGGCGCAAGATTCAGAAGGTCACATCGCTCGAATCAACGGTACAATTATGCACGACCACTTCACTGATTGGAACTTCGATGTGGGGCTCGAAGCTGAGGTCCCATTTCAACTGCTTCAGTTGACCCGGGAGGACAATGACTGGTTTTATGGCACAGCATATGCCACGGGGGATGTCAATGTATTCGGATATGACAACAACCTGCAGATTGAAGCCCGGCTGAAAACAGGACCTGAAACTCGGTTTGCACTCCCACTGGATGGCGCATCAGATGCCTCCTATGCATCGTTTATTCACTTCCATGACCCCCGAGAGGACCTTGTTGAAATCACCAAAGACGCTCCGGATCTATCCCGTTTTCGAGTGGATCTGAACATTGATGTGACGGAAGACGCCGAAGCGCGCATCATCTTTGATGAGAGTGTCGGAGATGAAATTATGGGGGTCGTCGTTGGCGATTTGTCCATCGGAATCAATGATTTTGAGCAGATCGATATGACAGGACAACTTGAAGTTGTTGAAGGTGCCTATTTCTTCACGCTTCAAAATTTAATCAACAAGCAATTCGAAATCGAACCCGGAGGCACTATTTCGTGGTTTGGCGACCCGTATGAAGCGGCTATAGACTTGAACACAATCTACAAGGTTCGAACGAATTTGGATGGCTTGCTGCCGGACGAAAGCAATTTACCGGGACGCATACCAGTCCACCTGAACCTCGCATTGCAGGGTGCTTTAATGCAGCCTGACATTGGGTTTTCAATCAATCTTCCTGAAGCAACACCTCAGCTAACATCCCTTGTAGAGGGTGCACTGATCAACGAAGAAGAGCTCAATCGCCAAGCCTTAAGCCTTCTTGTCTTAAATCAATTCTTAAGCCCAGACCCCTTGACATCCGGTTTTGGAGGAGACCTGGTGCAAGACCAGAGCACCGCGTTCATTGCCAATCAGTTGGGCCATTGGATTTCCCAGATTTCACCGGACATGGACATTGGCTTTGATTACGGCAACAACCCCTCAGATGAAGACCAATCGTTGGCTGTGGCCTTGAGCACGCGACTTTTGGATGACCGTTTGCATGTTGAGGGAGCCATAGGAACCAATCAATTGAGCCAAGTTGCTGCATCAAATGTTCAACTCCAAGACATGACAATTAGCTATGATTTGGATGCCAACGGCACTTTTCAAGTCACGGGGCACACGCGACAAAACCCCGAATGGTCCTCTCCTTATGGGGCGACGACCCAAGGAGTTGGACTTCGGTTTCAACGTGAATTCAACCATTGGGGAGAACGGCGCAAACGCCGGGATGCAAGTTTGAACGAAGGGTTGTAATTTTCAGAGCAATTCAATCCACTCTGACGATGGCCACACGACTCCTGCTCTTTACCGCTTTCATAAGTCTACTAGCGGCCCCTGTTCATCTTCAAATCACATTGGAATCAGCCGACCTTCCACAAGGAGGAGCCACATACCCCCTCGTCAACACATTGGTCACGGATTTGGGATTGCTGGACACGGACGGGGCCAACGCCGTATGGGACGCCAGCGCATTGACATCCCTAGGCGACGCTCCTGTTTCACCCAATCCGATGAGCGATGCTTCCATCACCGCGGCTTTAGCCTTCAACAGTCCGTTCAATTCAGCCTATCAATGTGACTTTTTTCTCCCAACTGAATTTCCTGATCTCGGAATCGATATCGGGATCCCATTGGATGGGTTCAATAGTTTTTACCAAACAGACGCCGATCATTATGCCATTGCGGGCATTGGTTTGAGCTCTGCCGGATTTGACTTGCCAGTGACATACAGCGACATCGATGAGTTCTTCCCATTGCCATTCTCATTCGGAGAGACATTTTCGAGCAGCGGTGCTTTCACCTTGGACTTGACCGGAATCTTAGGCTACTGGCTCAATCAAACTCGAGAGGTCACAGCAGATGGTTGGGGCACCCTGATTTTACCAAGCGGTTCATACGATGTATTGCGCGTCAGAACCGATCTTGTCGCAACCGATAGCATCCTGATTGAGCAGCTGGGTGAACCGTTTGCCATCGAGCGGGTGCAAACAGTCTATCAATGGTGGGGAGAAGGCATGGGATTCCCTCTGTTGGAAATCACCACCACCTTGGGCATTCCAACCATCTCGACATACCAAGATTTGGAAGCCCCTAATTTCGTTCAGGACCAGTACACCTCAGCACTCTCAGTGTTCCCCAACCCTGCTCAACCCGGTCAAAAGATTCAATTCAGCGACAACAACAACGCCTTTTGGCGCATCGTGGATTCGCTGGGCCGTGAGGTCGCTTCAGGCAAGAAAAACGATTGGGACATTCCCGCATCCATGGCAACAGGGAATTATTTTATCTCTCGCCAAGGGCAGACTGAACATTTCATTCTTCAGCGCTAATTCAATTCGGCTTTTTCTGCAAGCTGCTTCTTATTGGTCCACTTCAAGACCGACAAAGGCGTCGACCTCTTGACCAATTTGACCATCGTACCAAGCGTCCAAAACCCAGCCTTTCGCAACTTGTGGGTTGCGGAACACACGGAATGGAACGGCAGGCTTAAACAAGGCCCATCGTATACGATCCCGAAGCACCTGGATGGACGAAGGCACAACAATCGCTCGGGCAGGGACTCCAGCCATGGCTTCGGCAGACCCCATCCAAGCCAATGCCTCTTGCTCAACAAGCGCCACATTTTTCGGAATCAAAACCAAAACAGGGCCCTCACCTCCTCGCACCAGCTCTCGGCGTGCCTCTTCGACGCGTTTTACGTGGTTCATATCCAAAACCGATTCTGCATGAAACCGAATCGTGTAAAGCCCCATTGAAAGTTCAATGGTCGCTTCCTGGAGTTTGGTGGAGAGTGTGTGATCCATTGAGTTTTCAGTCGCAGAAAAATGCAGAGAAAGGATTCGGAGTGCAGAAATTCAAGGCTGCTGTAGCTTCACCTTCCATCAAATGCTGCACGGTACTGGTCGTGTAACCGACACCGTAGACTCCCTGGCTAGCGCGAGAAGCAAACAATCCCAAACCTCCCGAAATGTTGGTGTATTCTGGTCGTTCCTGGATCACTCCCGTGACCGGACTGTTGATCTCTAAATACGTCGCCAATTCATCATTGGCAATGGTCAAAATGAAATCAAACGCCCTGGCAATCTGCACATCCTCGTCCCAGGTCCCTAAGACTCTTGTTATGTATGGGTCTTCCTCCAATTGAGTGGCCAGGGTGGTGAAAAACCGCTCTCCGCTGACTTCTTTTTGGAGGCCTTCGCCACCGTCATCCGAATCGGTTCGCAACGAGCCCATCGGCCATTCGACAATTCGCTCTATTTCGTCCACCAACTGGGTGTGTGCCAAATCCGCCCAAATTCGTTCTGTCACATGAATGCGCATGGAAATATCATACTGGCTTGCGCCGTCTGTCGAAGTCCACTTGAACGTGATGTCCGGGTAGGTCGTTTGAAAACCAATGCTGGCAAATCCAAACTTGAAATTGTTCACACCGGGCGGAGGCTGGGTGATATTTCCTGCCTGGGTGGCGATCATGTTAGTCGTCGCCTCTGCATGGGTTCCGTCCGTTATGTCCAAGTTGAAATCATATTCGGCAGCCGCATCCAAACCTCCCTCTGGAACAAAAAACCACATCTGATGCTCGGGGCCGTAAAAAATCCCGTTTGTTTCCTTGTTTTCGATGAGCACATCCTCAAGAGTCCATGAGCGAGTGACCTGATCTCCAATTCGTTCGGACATTAAAACGGTCACATCTTCTGCATCGTATTCGCTGCTGTCCTGCTCCATCGCAGCATCGAACTGATTGCCGTCACCGAGCCATGTGCGATTGATCCGAACCCACTGGGTGTCTTGAGCGGCCTCCAACAAACTGAACACCACAGGTGTCCGCTGATAAGGAGCCGTGAGGTCAATGTCCGTGGAGCATCCCGTTGCCCCGAACACCCCCCATATTCCCAACACAAATAGGGTCACTGTGCCGCTCATTGCATGATTCCGTTCCAAAACAGTCCTCTTCATGACGCTAAGATAGTTCGAACAAGAACTTCATGGTGTCGACTTCATCCGCATAATCCCAAGGCAAAGGACACTGTGAGTTTCCCAAGGTAAAAACAGGAACAGTGGCCTGCAATTCCGCAGCGCCTTCTCTTCGAACAACGCATTGCAAGGCATCTCGATGCATGTTCACCCGCTGTTCTACGTCGCTCACATTTTCATAGAATTCGTAAAAAAGTGTGCCCACGGGACTCACCCATTTCTCATCTTCCTTCATCAGCAGAAAGCCGTTTTCCAAGATCGCATCTTGATTCAGCAACCACAGCGCTTTGTGGTAGTCGTAGTTGTTTGCATACTTGTTGTGCGTGCCCAATTGAGACCAATCCACCCAAGCTCCAAATAGCCGGTTCAAATCAAACCCCTGAGGCAAGAAAAGTTTGGTCACGCTTCGACATCCCAACCCGAAATAATCAAATACATCATGCCCGAGTGCCTGGCAATCGTGCAGCGTCTCTTCGCCGTCAAGAATGGCAATGCTTGTGCGTTGTCCTCGCAAAATTCGAGGCACTCCCTGGAAATAATGCTCAAAATGCCGACGCGTGTTGTTGCTTCCGGTAGCGATGAGTGCATCGATGTCTTTCATCGGGCCGGAAGACCATTCGAATCGTCCCTCCAACGCATCGCCGGCCAGGGCACTCCAAGTATTCATAATCGCAGGGATTAAAATGGAATCACTCGAACTGCATTTGATGACTGCCTTATGTCCCGATAGGATTGCACAAAGGACATCATGCCAACCGACCATCGGCAAGTTTCCGGCAAGCACAAGACCAATTCGCTTATCCGATGCCCCTCTATCCGATGGGTACTTGTTCAACCAACGATCCAACGTTTCCGGCTCCAGCCAGGTTCCACAAGCGACCATCGCCTGCCGTGTATGGGCCGGAGTAAACCATCGATTGGCCGTTTCTACATGGGCCAAAAGCCCCGCATCATCTGCTCCCGCATCCGCAATTTCTCCGCGCATCCAGGCTCCCAATTGAACAAGAGATGGTTTCAAGGTGTTCCTCATCATGCTTCGTATCTTCGCGACGAAGTTAGTTCGCACCCAAGAGAAGAAAGAGAATATGGCCATAATGATTACGGACGAATGCATCAACTGCGGTGCATGTGAGCCAGAATGTCCAAACAACGCCATTTATGAAGGCGGTGCCAGCTGGAAATTTGCTGAAGGCACCGGATTCAAAGGGCAAGGTGAGCACCCTACAGTGGGTGCTGTTGATGCTGAGGTTGAAAACGATCCTGGCAGCATGGACGTCTACTACATCACCCACTCGAAATGCACTGAGTGTGTTGGTTTTCATGACGAACCCCAGTGTGCCGCTGTCTGTCCTGTTGATTGCTGCGTCGATGACCCGGAGCACCGGGAAACAGAAGAAATGCTGTTGGCGAAGAAGGCCTTCATGCATCTGTGAGCATTCAATGTTCTCACTTTGCACAATCCCCCGCCCTCCATCTTCGTTGTTCATTCTATGAGACGCATCGCTTTTTGGCTCCCTCTTTTGCTCGTGTTCACAACGAATGCGTTGTGGAGTGGAGGTGAATTGAGTGAGGATCCCATTGAGAAATTGCTGCAACTGCATGGTCAGGTCATGCAAGCCAGCAGCGATTCCGAAGCCCTCCTGGCCCATGAAGCCCTCAAGGAAGCAATGCGCTCCGTCTGGAGCACGCATGACTTTTGGTCGAGCGACTGGCAGACATTGAGTCAACACATGGGCGTGGTCTCAGCTGGATCGGGAGACAAGCGCGTTGCCCTCATTACCTGGAACATCGAGCTTCAGAATCGGACCCAAGCATACGGCGGGTTTGCGTTAGCATTTGATCGCAGCGGCAAAGCGGTCACGATCGAATTGAATCACCACCCACAAAGTCTTCACCGGCAGAAACTGGATTCAAAGAAGCGATTTAAAGCCGATGATTGGCCCGGAGCTGTTTACTATGAAATCATTGAGCAAGAACAAGGCAATAACTTGGTTTTCACCCTTTTAGGGTGGGATGGCGCGGATGGAATCCGCAGCCGAAAAGTGATTGAAACCCTGAGCTTTCATCATGGCAAATTGCGCTTTGGCGTCCCCATCCTCGACCTAGGAAGAGGTTCGGAAAAACGTTTGATTCTGGAGCATGCCGATGCGGTTACCGCCATGCTCCGTTGGAGAGAAGATTTGAGCATGATTGTGATGGATCACTTGAGCGCTCCTGAGTCTCAAATGAATGGAAACACCGCTTTCTATGGACCTGACATGACCTATGATGCACTGGTGTGGCAAAAGAACCATTGGGTCCTGAAGGAAGATGTAGAAATCCGTGATCCCGACATGAAGAAGCCGTGGAACAATCCAAAACGCCTCCGACGACGTCATTGAGCTGTTCGTTGCTCAGTGTATCTTTGCGGCATGCAACGTTTTTTTTCTCCTTTCCTTTCCGGCGTCCTCTGTCTTTTGAGCGTAGCCTCAACAGCGACTGCTCAGACATCCGCATTGGTTGACTCCATATCTCAAGTCGAGGCCGACTCAGTTCGTTCCCATCAAAGAGAAGTTCAGGAAACCCTTCAAGAACAGTTTCGTGAAATGACGCGGTTTCCGCTCGGATCAAAGATTGAATCTTGGAGTCACTCATTGGACATGGAAGTGAAACGTGGAAATCAAGCGCATGTGCAACGATTTTGGTTCAACCTCAAAGAGGGCAGTTCTGTCGTTTGGTTGCCCGACACCAGCCGATCCGGCGAATGCCTCTATTTCGACCCCGAAACAGATTGCCTTGCGAGTCTTTTCCCGGATGCTTTGAACGGCACACTCATTTCATCCGCAATGGCAGCCAAAATGGGACTCAAAGGCAACGCGACCGCCACTTCATCGAAACGCAAGTCCAATTGGAAAAAGCAGCCATCCGATTCGCTCGAAACTTTTGTTTTGAAAGACGAGGCCTCGACCATTCAATTAACGTTGGGAGAAAAGTCCACTTGGCAAGCTGAAGGAGTCAATGCGTGGTTATCG
Organism: uncultured Flavobacteriales bacterium; assembly: GCA_937881575.1. GTDB lineage: Bacteria > Bacteroidota > Bacteroidia > Flavobacteriales_D > Sanyastnellaceae > UA16. The sequence goes on from CALGEI010000063.1 coordinate 30,513, forward strand.
ATGCAACCCATCCCTGGCTTTTCGCTGCCTCCAGAAGCCTCGAAACAACCGGTCATCGCACTCGAGCAAACCCGTTCAGATGATCGCATTGTGTATGAAGTCCGACTCATTCAAGCTCAGATCTTAGAAACACCTTATTCCCTGGATTTAAGAGCCATTCGAGTGAGCGACCCATCGAGGCCCCTGAGTGTCATTGCAAAAGAATGGGCAGACAAAGAAAAGAATTAGTCCCAATTCAAAACAGAGAAGACACCGAAGAGTTAGCGACTTCTTCGGCTGAATGCACTTTCTCCGATCCACACTTCTGTGGCTCCGTTGCCAAAACGTCGCGGGTCAGCTGAACGGCAAGTGCAGTCTGGGTAAAACTGTTCAATGCGACTCCATATTTCATGGCGGAGGACCCCTTGTCCAATGCCATGGATGAAAACCATGCGTTTGGTTTTTTGCCGAATTCCGATCAATAGCATGCGCTCAAAATGCGCCAATTGCAATTCCAACATCGCGGGTGCCGTCAACCCCCGCTGGCTATCGACCAATTGATGCATGTGCAAATCCACCTCTTCCGTATCGTTGGACACCGGTCGGTTATTGGCCTCAACGTAACGCTCTTTGAATTCTTTCTCAATGGCTTTCTGTTCCTGAGAACTGACTTCTTGCGCCAAGATCTCCGCTACGGATGGAATAACACGCGCATACCCCTCAGATTCTTCTTCACGGTCATCGACGCGAATCAACTCACGCAACGCATGCTGGAATTCAAATCCATCTTGATCTTCCACCATGGCATGCGTTGAACTCAGAATCTGAGTGACTGTTCCTTCCCCGACCTCATTGAGAAAACGGACCTTATCGCCTATTTCGATCGCTTGATAACCCATGTGCACGAAATTAGCCATCTCAAATCACATTGGTTCATGTTCACCCAACGTTTCTTTCAAGTCACTTGGCAACGACCCGCGGGCATGCTCTGCCTGCTATTGTCAGCCACATTTGCGCAAGGCCAAATCAACGATCAGCCTCGCCAGTTGAATTGGCTCGACGCGGCCATGGCGCGATCGGTAGAGGATTTCAACCTGCCCTCCTTGTCGGTTGCCATTGTTCACGATGGAGAAGTCCTCTGGAGCCAATCGTACGGCGAGACTGTCGCCGGTAGCGGGAACAAGGCTTCAACCGCAACGCTTTATGCTGTGGCATCCAATACCAAAGCCTTCACTTCGGCAGCGCTTGCACAACTGGTTGACCAAGGAAAACTTGATTGGGACGACCGCGTGCAAGAATACCTCCCCTGGTTTGAACTCTACAACCCTTACGTCACCTCAGAGATGCGCATTCGGGATTTGCTCTGTCACCGCAGTGGACTGGCCACTTTCAGCGGAGACTTACTCTGGTACGGCACGCAATGGACCAGCAAGGAGGTGCTTCAAAAAGCCAAGCAACTAAAACCCACCACTGCATTCAGAACGCAATTTGGCTATCAAAACCTCATGTTCATGGCGGCAGGTGAAATCATTGAAGTCGTGAGCGAGACACCTTGGCAGACCTATGTTGAACAGTCTTTCTTGAAGCCAATCGGCATGACGTCGTCCATTTTAAGCACGAACGAATTGGTGAACCGAACCAACGTCGCTGCCCCACACAACGAACTGGGTTCAGGTATACAAACACCCATCGACTGGGTCAATTGGGACAACATGGCTCCCGCCGGAGCCTTGATCAGCAGTGCCGAAGAAATGGCCCAATGGATGATTGTGCAGCTCGATAGCGGACGCACAGCGACAGACACTTTATGGACTGAGCAACAGACCCAACAGATGTGGACCATGCACACGCCCATTCCCGTCTCTTCGTGGTACAACACCATGCTTCCCTCCATGCATTTTAGAGGGTATGGACTGGGATGGGAATTGTACGATTTGCACGGTCGAAAAGTGGTGGCTCATAGCGGAGGCTACGACGGCATGATCAGCCGACAAGTGCTCGTTCCTGAAGAAAAACTCGGCATCATCATCCTGACGAACGCCAACTCCTCCGTCCCGTGGGGTTGGGGACACGATGTTTTAAATGTTCTACTAAAAGGTGATCGACAGACTCCGATGCTTGACTTCTTGCTCGAGTCAAAACGCGAAGAACCTGCTGAGCGCGCGCGTGAAGAAGCCGAATTGTTGGCTTCACGCCTTTCCGATGCTCCGTCTTCCTTGGCTTTATCAGCCTACGCTGGCACCTATACAGATCCGATGTACGGAAACGTCGTCGTGTCCTTGATCCAGGACTCCCTTCAATTCAAATTTGAACCCACACACTTGTTCCAAGGCACATTGGAGCATTGGCATTTCAATACGTTTCGCTTGCATTGGGGAACCCAAATGATGCTCCCTAAAGGCATGGCGCACTTCGCATTGAATATGCAAGGAAACGTGGAAACGCTCGATTTCGACGTCCCCAATCCGGATTTCGACTTTACCGAATTGCATTTCATCAAACAATCAACTGAACAATAACGATTCCATCAGCGGAATATTCCTTACCTTTTTTGCATGGTTTTATTCTCCTTCTCTTCCGGAATCTTATCACAAAAAAAAGGAGCACTCGCCTTGATTTTCGGGCTCATTGCGAGCGCCTTATTCGCGCAACCGGCAGTGCCAGAGAACCTCAACATGGAACCGCTTCGTGACTGGCTCCAGACCAACTGGTACCAGCCCTTCTTCAACGACTTGGGATACAATGGTGCGAGAACCCAGATGTTTGGATATACCGACGAGGAAAACGACGCCATCCACTGTGTGTATACAGGGTTTGAACAAGCATCCATCTTCACCGCCTATTTGAACCCCATCAATACAGAACACATCGTTCCTCAAAGCTTTTTCGGTTCACTCTCCCCAATGAAGTCGGACCTGTTCAACATCCGACCTTCTCACGGCAACGCCAATTCTGCCCGTGGCAATTCGCCTTACGGTGAGGTCGTAGACGCAACAGCTCAATGGTATGGCATCGATGCGATCGGAAACTATTTGTCTCAAGGCAACATGCCCGCCAATGCGGAATTGTGGACAGAACGTTCGGGGAATCTCTGGGAACCCCGCGATGATGCGAAAGGGGACATTGCCCGTCTCGTTTTCTATTTCTACACCATGTACCCCACGGAAGCGGGAGATATGGCCCTGATTGGGGACATCGAAACGCTCTATGCCTGGCACTTGGAGGATCCTGTTAGCACATTTGAGTCCACACGGAATGAACGCGTACAGGAGGTGCAAGGCAATGCCAATCCATACATTTCCGATTCGGAATTGGTGATGCGTGCTTGGTTCTGGAACGGCAGCACGGTGCCGGGTTGTACGGACCAAGTCGCATGCAACTTCAATGCTGAAGCCACATCCGACGATGGCTCATGCTTGTTTGCCGAAGCGGGATTGGATTGTGATGGCAACAGCCTGCAGTCGTGTACTTTATATTTCAGCGAATACGCCGAAGGCAGCTCCAACAACAAGTACCTTGAAATCTACAATCCTGGAGTTGAGACGATCTCCTTGGAAGGGTTCGCCCTAGCACACACCGTCAACGCCCCCTCCACCGTCGGAGCTTATGAAACGTGGGTGGAGCTTCCCGTAAACGGATTGATTGAACCGCAAAGTGTTTACGTAATCGTCCACACTCAAGCAGAAACTGCGCTTGTCAATAGCGCTGACTTCACCTACGGCAACTTGTCCAATGGCGATGATGGGTTTGCCTTGGTGCAAGGATCACCGACCGACTTTGTCATCCTCGATGCTGTGGGAGATTGGAACGGAGATCCCGGCGCAGGCTGGGCTGTCGCAGGTACCGGCGACGCCACCGCCAACCATACACTCATTCGAAAGCCGAGCGTTGTAACAGGAAATGCTGGAGACTGGACGGCCTCTGCCGGCACCAATGCTGAGGACAGTGAGTGGATTGTACTCGACATCGACAGTTGGGAAGATCTAGGAGACCACACGGCCGATGAAATTTGCGACACCTCTCCAAATGGAGGTGGAGATGTCTTGGGCTGCCTCTACCCTTCCGCCTGCAACTACAATGCTGAAGTCACAATCGATGACTTCACATGCGATTTTGAAAGTTGTTTAACACCAGGCTGCACCTATATCAATGCCTTGAATTACTCCGAGGAGGCCGATAGCGATGATGGCTCCTGTACGTTTGGAAACGAGCAAGGAGGATGTTCTTCTGACATCAATTATGATGGGACTGTTTCCGTTTCCGACCTGCTCCTTCTCCTCACAGAATTTGGGCAAGATTGTTAATTTTTAGATGTCCGAAGTGCTGGTTATCATGAGTCCATTGGCCTTGGTAATGGCAATAGCTGAGCGTTCAATTTCAGTGAATTGAACAAAGCGCATGCCCTCCATCGGGGGATTTTCATGTCATCTGAAGGGGCTTAAACCCGTCTATTTTACACTGATTGAATAATTTGCTTCGACCAATAATGGTTTTAAGTCGAGGAAGCCTTATATTAGAAGTCCCAAATTGTCTGACATGAGCTTAATTCGCCTCCAACGGTCCCTAGGGATTGTCGTGTTGTTGATTTCTACCCTATTTGAAATCAACGCGCAAGTCTGTTCCGACGAATCCGCCTGCAATTACGCGCCCTTTGATGGGCCCGGCTATTGTTTGCAAATTGAACCATACGCCGTTCACTCAGGCTTCGTGGGTTCTACGGATTTGACCGGATACACCACTTACAGAGTTTACGCCTTGTGCGAGAGCGCTGATGACTTTGTGTCAAGTGTTTCTGGAGATGCCGATTTCCCGACCACTGTTGTTTCGGATGGCGATGTGTTTCAAAGTGACTTTGGGGGCGCTTTGGGATCCGACATCAACAACTCCTTGATGAGCTTCTTCCCTTCGCTTGCTTTTGACAGTTTTGTCACAATTGGACTCACTGAAGGAGCAACGAGCACAGAAGGGACAATCAATAGCTTGAATTCTGACAGCAATCCTTGGCAATTCAATTTCGAAAACGACGGAAACGTCATCATTGATGACCAAGTTGGAGGCAGCTGGTTCATTTTCAATGGGGAAACGAATGGAATCGCCGGAGAAGATTTCCGGGTTCTTCTCGCTCAGATCACGACCACAGGTACGCTTTCTGGCTCCATGTATGTCCAGTTCTTTGAGGAGGGTTCAGTAGAAAATGAGTTGCGCGTATTCATTGATTTCTCAAGCGCATGTGTGGGTCCGGATGACACCACCGATTGCACCTACCCTGATGCGGGAGTCGATTGTGATGGCAACTGTCTCGTTGACACCGACGGTGATGGCGTTTGTGATTCTCAAGAAATTCCAGGCTGTACCGACTCTGAAGCTTGCAATTACAGCATGGACGCCACAGATGAGGATGCTTCATGCACCTATGCCCTTGCTGGATATGATTGCGATGGCGTTTGCAATTTTGACATGGACAATGATGGCATATGTGACGAATTTGAAAGTCCCGGCTGCCTTGATTCCAGTGCTTGCAATTACGATGCCGGTGCCTCAGAAGACGATGGTTCTTGCTCTTACCCCGAGTTTGGATTCAACTGCTCAGGCAGCTGCATCGATGACATAGATGGAGACGGCATTTGCGATTCATTTGAAGTTGAAGGGTGCACGGACAGTGAGGCTGCGAACTTCAATCCGTTTGCAACAGACAATGACGGGACTTGTGTTGACCCGGTTTGCATTGATGAGGAAGCATGCAATTTCACCGAGTTCAATGAGGTTGGCTTTTGCCTCATTATCGAACCTTATATGGAACATTCCGGCATGGTCGGAAGCGTTGACCTGACGGATCATGTGACGTATCGAATTTACGCACGCTGCGAAAACCCCTCTGATTTTGTCACCAGCGTCTCGGGAGATTCTGAGTTTCCCACACGGATTATATCCACCGAACCCATGGTGCAAAGCGCCTTAGGTGGACTCACAGGAAGCGATCAAAATTCTGTGCTCTTCGGGTTCTTCCCGGACGCTGAATTCGATAGCTATGTGACCATTGGATTGACCGAAGGACCTGCAGCCGGAGAAGGCCCCATCAACACAACCGATTCTCCGAACAATCCATGGGGTGAGAATTTTGAGTTGGGCGACGATTTGCTCATTGACGATGAGATTGGAGGCGGTTGGTACATATTGAATGGCCAAAGCAACGGAGTGGCGGGGGATGACTTGCGCGTATTGCTCGCTCAAGTGACCACATCAGGCACGTTGTCTGGTTCTTTCTATGTGCAAGTTTTTGTTGAAGGATCTCCTGCCAATGAAGTCAGAGCATTGATTGACCTGAATGCGGCATGCGTCGCTCCGGGCGGGATTGATGTGTGTGAATTCCCTGCCTTCGGAACGGATTGCGATGGCAATTGTTTGGAGGACTCTGATGGAGACGGTGTTTGTGACCCCTTTGAAATTGAGGGTTGTCAGGACTTCATCGCTTGTAACTACAACGCTGATGCTACCGATGAAGATGGATCATGCAACTATGCTGACGAAGGATACGACTGCAATGGCAACTGCTTAGCGGATGCCGATGCCGACGGCATATGCGATTCCTTTGAAATCGCGGGTTGCACCGAAAGCCTTGCGTGCAATTACAATGGATTGGCCACCGATGACGATGCTTCTTGCTTCTTCGCTGAAACGGGCTATGACTGTGAAAACAATTGCATCAATGACGCCGATGGCGATGGTGTTTGTGATGAATTTGAGGTAGTCGGTTGCATGGACTCCATGGCGTGCAATTATGACGCCGGAGCAACGGATGAAAGTGGCGCTTGCGCCTACCCTGATTATGGATACGATTGCAATGGTGAATGTCTCGGCGATGTCGATTTCGATGGCATTTGTGATGCCAATGAGATCGCAGGATGCACCGATATTGAGGCTACCAATTTTGATCCTTTCGCTACGGATGAGAACGGCACTTGTGAGGATCCTCTGTGTGTCGATGAAGTTGCTTGCAACTATACTGAATTTGATGATTCTGGGTACTGTATTGTCATTGAACCTGTGCAAGTCCATACAGGATTTGTTGGTGGTGATGACCTCACAGGCCAGGTAACCTACCGTATATACGCGCGATGTGAAAATCCAACCGATTTTGTTTCCAGCGTTTCCGGAGACAATTTATTTCCGACCCGAATTCAATCCACAGAACCCTTCTATCAGAGCGGTGTTGGCGGTGTTTTGGGTGACGATCAGAACCCTTTGCTCTTTGGCTTTTTCCCGAGTGCTGAATTTGATAGCTACGTCACAGTTGGCTTGACAGAAAGCCCTGTAGCAGGCGAAGGTGCAATCAACTATGTGGAATCCGATTTGAACCCTTGGGCAGACAACTTTGAGGCCGGATCCGATTTGAACATTGATGACTCCGTTGGAGGCGGATGGTTCATTTTCAATGGCCAATCCAATGGAGTGGCAGGAGATGACCAGCGTGTTTTGCTTGCCCAAGTGACCACTGCGGGCGTCCTAACCGGATCGATGTACGTGCAATTTTTCATCAACGGTTCCATCTCCAATGAGGTGCGTGAATTCATTGACTTCGACAATGCGTGCATTTCACCGGGTGGACCCGAGGCTTGCGAATTCCCGGAAGCAGGCTACGACTGCGAGGGCAACTGCATTGACGATGTCGACAATGACGGTGTTTGTGATGAATTTGAAATTGACGGGTGCATGGATGTTATGGCATGCAACTACTCCATGGAAGCCACTGATGAGGATGGTTCTTGCGTATACGCTGACTCAGGATACGATTGCTTGGGGAATTGCCTACAAGACGCTGACAACGACGGCATCTGCGATGAGTTTGAAATTTCGGGATGTCAGGATGCGGCTGCCGCGAACTATGACCCGATTGCAACGGACGATGATGGAAGTTGCGTTGACCCTGATTGCATTGATGAGGATGCCTGCAACTTCGTTGATTTCGACTGGAACGGCTTTTGCTTGACCATTGAGCCATACCAAATACACGATGGAATCGTAGGCGATGACAACCTAGAAGGCCAAGTAACCTATAGAATTTATGCGCGTTGCGAAAACCCAACAGATTTCGTGACGAGCGTTTCTGGAGACAGTGAATTCCCGACCCGCATTCAATCCACAGAACCGTTCTTCCAGAGCCCGTTCGGTGGACTGCTTAGCAATGATCAAACGCCTTCGCTCTTCGGGTTTTTCCCAAGTGCGGAATTTGATAGTTTCTTGACCATCGGCTTGACGGAGAGCGCGAGTTCGGGCGAAGGAAACATCAACGTCTCTGGAGCAACTGGAAACCCTTGGGGTTCCAACTTTGAAAGTGGCTCTGACTTGATCATTGACGATGCTGTTGGTGGTGGATGGTTTATTTTCAATGGTCAGACCAATGGAATTGCCGGAGATGACCAAAAAGTATTGTTGGCCCAGGTCACCACTGCCGGAGTCTTAACCGGTTCGATGTATGTGCAGTTTTTCGCCAATGGAGATATTGGCGATGAAGTGCGTGAACTGCTCGATTTCGAGAATGCCTGTGTCACTCCTGGAGGGCCTGAAGCGTGTGAATTCCCCGAATTCGGTTACGATTGCGATGGCAACTGCCTAGCCGATGCGGATGGCGACGGTGTCTGCGATCCGTTCGAGATCGTCGGATGTCAGGATGACGTGGCCTGCAACTACGATGCGGATGCAACGGATGCTGGTGATTGCGTTTACTCTGACGGCATTACGGATTGTGATGGCAACTGCTTGAACGATTCGGACGGTGATTTCGTTTGCGATGAGAATGAAGTCCCAGGATGTTTGA
>CALGEI010000064.1 GCA_937881575.1 uncultured Flavobacteriales bacterium
TTCATAGAAAACAGGGGTAAATGAGAAAAGAGATTTCAAATCAACCTCGCTTCGGAGGCCCCCTGTGACTTTTCGTTTGGTTGTTGTGATTGCTACTATACCCTCTTTCTACCAGGCCAATTTTGAATCGTTGCTGCCATTGTTGGTCCAATATTTTTGAATCCATCGGATGAATGGACTCAAAAGGCACCCAATCCCAATCGCAAATCAGACATTCTTCAGCGACGCTGGCCCCCGCCTCCATCTCAGAAGGTACATTGGAGTGTGCATGATGATGGTGGCAGACCCCTTCAATATGATGCGTGTGATGGTGATTCCACTCGTGAATGCATTGCAGACTCAAAACAACCATCCACAGGAAAAGTCCTGCGGTTGCTGACGTCTTTAGAATGAAGTTCCTTTTACGAATCACGAAACAAAGTAAAGACGAGATGTGTTCAATTTGACATCAGATGTTGAAGTCATTAGGACTTTTTTAAAATCCAATCCCGTGGGTAGAGGATGCACTTTCCAATGCATGTGTCCAAAGAATGGTTTGTGGGCTTCTGCTGTTTGATTGCAAGTGATTGATGTTCAATTATAAACGAGCGAAAGGGTGTGAACAACAGCAAGAACTCATGAAAAAACGGGAAGTCATTGTCTCGAAACAAAAGTCTAAGTTCACTGGTAAACTCGCACGTAATCCACGGCCATGAACTGAGGAAAGATCGTGCTTTCGTTGGGGTAACCGGGCCATTGGCCGCCCACAGCGACATTCATAATGAAGAAGAATGGGTTGTCGAAGGGGTAGTTTTGATTGCCAGCTACCGTATTGCTCACGCTATAAAACGGTTGATCGTCGACAAGCCACGTAATGCCTGCGTCGTCCCATTCGATGGAAAACACATGGAATTCATCTGCGAATGTTTGTGGGCTGGGAATGGTGGTGCTTCCTCCGGTGTATTGATGCTGTGTCCAGCTGTTTCCAAAATGCAATGTGCCGTGGACATTGTTGGGGCTTGAGCCAATCAATTCCATGATATCAATTTCGCCGCAAGCGGGCCAACCAGCGCTGGGGAAATTCGCACCCAACATCCAAATTGCTGGCCAAATGCCTTGGCCGAATGGCAACACTGCACGCACATCAATGCGTCCATATTGAAACTCCTGGAGCCCAATGGATTTGAGCCGCGCGGAAGTGTATTGCGCTCCTTCTTTCTTGGCTACAATCATTAAATTACCATTGGCGACGTATGAATTCTCACTGCTCGCAGTGTAATTCTGTAATTCTTGATTGCCCCATCCCGAAGCGCCGAGGTCGTACGTCCAGTTTTGAAGTGCGATTTCACTGCCATCAAATTCATCGGACCAAACCATTGTTTTGCCATCATAGCTATCGGCGGCATCATATCCCGCTGTGGTAACTTGAATTACAGTGTCGTCGTTTTGAATGGTGCCGATGGCCTGCTGAAAGCCATCTAAAAATATGCCATTGGTTGACTCTGTAAGAACGACACGGAATTGCTCGTCTTCTTCTTTGAACTCATCGATTACAATTTCTACTTCGATGATAGCTGAAGCGGTTCCTGCGGGAAAAATCACGGTGCCTTCCAAGCTGATGAAGTCGTTGCCTGCTTCCGCTGTTAGGGATTTCACTTCATATTTCACAGTGACTTCTCGATCGGTGATGACGTTGAGTACAAGGGGAAATGAAAAAACAGCATTGGCCTCATTTTCTAAAGCACTGACATCAATAGGGAATTGAATGGTAGGGATTGCGCTTGCGGTTTCATCTTTACAACAAGCGGCGAACAGGAAAAAGACGATGGGGAATGCAAGAGCAAATTTCAGATGCATGGCGAAAAATATTAGAACGACAAACCTACGAACATGCGTGGCTTTTTATTTCCGTTCTGTGCCTGTGGGTGGTTATTTAACGAACGAAAATACTTTTTTTTCCGAATAGAAGTGTAGTTTTGACACAGTAATACATCGGATATGCGATTTACTCGGTTTTTTCTTGCCTTAGCTCTGGCATCCTCAGTAGTTAAAGTCGATGCTCAGAATAAACTCTCTACGGAAGGGAGAGCCATCGTCAATGAACTTCAGGATACGGTTTTGTTGCGCGGTATGGGTTTGGGAGGATGGATGTTGCAAGAGGGTTATATGCTGCAAACGGCCTCTTTCGCCAATGCGCAATATGAAATTCGCGCCAAAATTGAGGAGCTCATTGGAGCGGAGGCGACGGATGACTTTTATGATGCTTGGCTGCAAAATCATGTTCAGAAAAGTGATATCGATTCGATGAAGTCTTGGGGGTTCAACTCTGTGCGGCTTCCAATGCATTACAACCTCTTTACGTTGCCGATCGAAGAGGAGCCTGTTCAGGGAGAGAACACGTGGCTTGAAATTGGTTTTGACCTGACGGATAGTTTGATCGCTTGGTGCACGCAAAATGAAATGTACGTAGTTCTCGATCTTCATGGTGCGCCGGGAGGTCAGGGCTATGATGCGGCCATTTCGGATTATGACCCTTCGAAACCATCGCTTTGGGAGAGCGTGGAGAATCGAAATAAAATGGCATCGCTTTGGAAGCGAATTGCCGAAAAGTATGCAGACGAAGAATGGGTGGCAGGATATGATTTGCTGAACGAGCCGAATTGGGATTTGCCGGGAGGAACAGCCCTCCGGAATTTGTACGAACAGTGCACCGATAGCATCCGATTGGTGGATGCCGATCATATCATTTTCATCGAAGGCAATTGGTGGGCGAATGATTTCAGCGGATTGACTCCTCCTTGGGACGACAATCTTGTGTACTCCCCGCACAAGTATTGGAGCACCAATGATGTGCAAACGATGCAATGGGTTTTGAGTATTCAAAATACATACAATGTCCCGTTGTATTTGGGGGAAAGTGGAGAGAATTCCAACGTTTGGTTCCGTGATGCTATTCGATTGTTAGAAGACTTGGGCATCGGATGGGCTTGGTGGCCTTTGAAGAAAATCGATAATATTTCTGCGATCCTGAGCATTCCAAAAACACCTGAATATCAAAGCTTGTTGAACTATTGGAGTGGAAGTGGTCCCCAGCCGACACAAGAGTTTGCCATAGCAACCTTGATGGAGTTAACGGAAAACCTCAAGACATCCAACTGCGAATTCAAGCCCGATGTGGTGGATGCCATGTTTAGACAAGTGTATTCCAACGAAACACGGCCGTTCACGGAAGTACAAGAAATACCGGGCGTGGTGTTTTCAACGGATTTCGACTTGGGTGTCGTTGGTTCAGCGTATTCCGACACCAAATCGGCCAATTATCACGTTTCAACCGGAAACTACACGGAGTGGAACTCGGGGTGGTCTTACCGAAATGATGGAGTCGATGTTGAGCCTTGTGACGATGCAATCAATTCAAACGGTTACAATGTCGGATGGATGTCATCCGGAGAATGGATGAATTATTCGGTGCATGTTGACGTGACGGGCGTGTATGACATCCATGTGCGCTTGGCAGCAGGGGCCGATAACGGTGCATTCCATTTCGAACTCAATGGTGCTGACATCACCCCTCAGATTTCAGTTTCCTCAACGGGAGGTTGGAGCAATTGGGAAACCGTTATTGTCGAAGATGTTATTCTGTATGAAGGAGAGGCGATGTTGGCGTTTCAGATGGATCAAGCAGGTTTCAATTTGAGCAGCTTTGATTTTATGTACACGGGAATCGCTCCAGCCGACGCTGATCATGCATTTGTTTCCGCCCAGACCTTGAATGAGAACCAGATAGAAATGTCAGTCAATAAACCCATCCAATCTCCATTGACAACGGCGCCAGGTGGGTTTGAGATTTATGTGAACGGCGACGCGGTCTCATTTAATGCCATTTCTCTTGATTCCAATAACAGCCGGAGGGTGATTTTTGATATGGATGAGCTTTTGAAAGGCACAGACTTTATTCAGATCTCATACAATGGCGACGTTGTGAATGCTGAAGACGGAACAGCATTGGAGCATTTTCAGTTGGAGGATGTACTCAATACATTGGACGTTGTTCATGAGATTCCAGGTAGGATTGAGTCGGAATCGTTTTCGTTTCAGTCGGGTGTGGAGTTGGAGTCAACCTCCGATACCGGTGGAGGCGAAAATGTGGGCTATCTCGATGCCGGTGATGTGTTGGAATATAAAGTGAACGTGACCAGTGAAGGAGGGTATTTGGTGGGCTTTCGCACAGCTTCGTTGGATGGGACAGGAGGAGTGCTGGTCCGCTTGATCAAGGACAACGGACAAGTTATTTACGTGTGTCAAGCAGATTTTGAACCAACAGGAGGTTGGCAAGATTGGGTGACCCATACTGAAACGGCCAACTTGGATACGGGGGCATACACGCTGCGTGTTGAGATTACGGATGCTCCATTCAATATGAATTGGATTGAATTCAGTTATGAAGGCGGTGACGAGGAAGAGGAGGAGGAAGAGGAGGAAGGTTCTTTGGTTGGTTTTGCCTTCAATAACATCATCACTTATCCCAATCCTGCAGTCGACCAAATCACCATCGCGTATTCGGTATTTCTAAGCCAAGATCTGACCTTATCAATCTATGATTCGCGGGGAAGACCGGTCTATGGTAAGGTGTTTGAAGAAGTTTCTGTTATTGAAGAGCCCCTCAATTTGAGTGGCCTGTCTATGGGGCTGTACAACGTTTTCATTCAAAAGGAAAACGGAGAAGTTGCCATTGGACGCTTCGTAAAAGCATCCGATTAATCATTAAATGAAGATGGGTTGTCAGCGCGTTTTGTTGTTCACGAATACACATTGCTCACGTCGATCCATGTTCTTATTATTTGCACATATCTAGCAAGATTGAAGCCCTTTTAATATCACCTTTTCATGAACATCAAATTGTTGCGCTTATTGCGCTTTTCACTTGTGTTACTCTTTGCCGTATCCTTTGGATTGAGTAGCGTCTTTTCCCAGTCAGTGACGATTTCGGGGAGAGTATTTGACGGGAATTCTGATAATGTTTTGATCGGAACGACCATTATGGAAAAAGGCACAACCAACGGTGCTGTTGCGAGCGAGATCGGGACGTTTTCCCTAGATGTTAGCGGATTGCCTGTGGACATTCAAGTCAGTTTCATCGGTTACCTGTCTCAGACCATTTCAGTTGCAGACACCACGCCTATAACCATTCGTTTGGTGGTGGATGCAGCCTTGGTCGATGAGGTTGTCGTGGTTGGGTACGGAAGGCAGAAAAAGAAAGTTTCCACGGGTTCCATTTCCAAGATTGATTCCAAAGACATCGAAGGAATTGCGGTCCCGGATGTCATCAGCACGTTGGAAGGGCAGACTTCCGGATTGCTGATCAATGAATCCAGTGGGCAGCCAGGTGCGGGCAAGACCATTCTTATTCGTGGAATTAGCACCAACGGAGACAACACTCCATTGTACATTGTTGACGGCCTTCAAGTCGGCAACATCGACAATATCAATCCCAGTGATGTGGAGTCGGTTGATGTTCTGAAAGATGCTGCCTCTAGTGCTATTTATGGAGCGCGTGCCGCAAACGGTGTTGTCATTGTTACGACAAAGAGCGGAAGTGGCAAGGATGTCGAATCCATTACCTACTCGACTAGTAACCTCAATTCGCGACCGTGGAAATTACCGGAAATGCTTGGGGCCGAGGATTACGTGTTGTTGATGCGTGAAAAGTTTGCGAATAGCAACCAAACGGCGGCGTTGAATGCGCTTGGCTTTCCCAATTTGGGAGATGCTTTATCGCATGATACCGATTGGATGAATGAGATTTTCAACCCCGCGCAAGTCATCAATCACAGAATCACAGCGACTGGAAAGAACTCATTCTTATCGATTGACTACTGGAACCAAAACGGTGTGATTGGAGGAGAGAAATCCAACTATAAGCGGTATGCGCTTCGTTACAACTCATCCAAGAAGGTCAAGGGCATTTTGACAGTGGGTCAAAACCTGTACCTCAACCGCACGGATAACAACAACATCGGAACCAACAGTGCTTTTGGCGGAGTTCAATCGGATGCCTTTGCGTATGATCCGATCACTCCCGTATACAGTGATGACGGCCAATATGGCTTTGCACAATCCCCCTGGGTTCAAAAGGAATACATCAATCCCTTGAGTCGATTGTGGTTGATGAATGGAGACGGGAAATCCGATCAAATTTTGGGCAATATCTACCTTGAGGCTGAGCTCATAGAGGGATTGCGCTTGAAAACAGATGTCGGCTTCGATTTGAACTGGTGGGATTACCGCAACTTCACACCGACCTATGCGTTCCACCCTGCTGCGAGCAACTTGACCAACGATGTTGGACAGGGATCTGGAAATTTCCAGGGCATTCAATGGGAGAACACCGCCAACTACACGAAGACAGTCAAGGAGAAACACAACATTGATTTCTTGGTGGGCTCGTCATACCGAGCAAACGAATACCGCCAAGTCGGAGGTTCGACGTCCAATATCCCGGGTGATTCCCAGTTCAATCCTAACTTCCAATACATTGACGCCGGCCAGGACACCTTGGACCTGACCTTTGGTGGGGCTTCCGTGGATTATGCATTGATTAGTACATTCTCCCGATTGCTGTACAATTTTGATGAGAAGTACCTCTTCTCCGCGACAGTTCGCAGGGATGGGTCTTCCAATTTTGGAGAGAACAATCGATTTGGGGTGTTTCCATCGGTATCTGCGGGTTGGGTGGCCTCCAACGAAAAATTCATGGAGGTGTTTGAAGACCTGAGTTTCTTAAAGATTCGAGCTTCTTGGGGTGTGAACGGTTCTGACCGCATTGCACCGTTGAGTTATGTATCTCGTGTTCAAAATGCCTTTAGCTATTCATTTGGAACAGAAGACCAGATTTTAAATACGGGTTCTGCCATGGCGACCCCCGCCAATCCAGATGTGAAATGGGAGGAGAGTGAGCAAATCGATCTCGGGGTGGAGTTGGGACTGTTTAACGACAAACTCTCGATTGAAGCGGATGTTTACCGCAAGACCACAAAGGACTTGTTGATGGAGCAATTGATTCCGGGCTACATCGGAGCCACCAATAATCCCGTATCCAACTTAGGAGAAATCCGGAACCAAGGTGTTGAATTGGCGATTACGTATCGAACAGCAGTGCGTGCATTGAATGTGACCGCGCAATTGAACTACACGCACTTCACAAACGAAGTTATTAATGTTGCCGGTGAAACAGGCTTCTTGAATGGCTGGTCGTGGCCTGTCCGCAACACGCCTATTTCAAGGATGTCGGAAGGGTATGCTGTGGGACATTTTGTCGGGTATGAAACCGATGGTATTTTCCAAACGGAAGGGGAGATCTTTAGCCACTTAAATATCGAAGGTGACTTGCTTCAGCCCAATGCCGAGCCCGGTGATATCAAGTTCCTTGATTCAAATGGGGATGGTGTGATCAATTCGGATGATATCGGAGACATCGGAAATCCTTGGCCGAAGCACATTTTCGGAATGAGTACAAACCTTGAGTACAAAGGATTTTACCTCAATGCCATTTTCAATGCGCAAATTGGACATGACATTTATCGAACGTATGAGCGTTCGGATGTCACATTCTCCAATTACCAGAGCTTCTGGATGGACCGTTGGACCCCTGATGCACCGAGCACGGAGTTGCCAAGGTTGACGTCAATTGATCCAAACAACAACCAGCGTCCGTCTGATTTTTACGTTGAAAAAGGCAATTTCTTGCGATTGCGCAATCTTCAAGTGGGATGGTCTTTGCCGAAGCGCTGGATTGAAAAAGCGAAGATGCAGGAGGTCAAGCTTTACATCACGACAAACAACTTGTTTACCATCACCAATTACCGAGGTTTTGATCCGGACATTGGGACGAGCGGTTGGATTCTCGATACAGGTATCGACAAAGGATTTTACCCAAACAACCGGTCCATTGGAGCGGGCATTAACGTAACCCTCTAAGCACATTACAATGAAAACGAATTACCGCAATCTCTTCATTCTTGCAGGCTTTACTTTCGTCTTTGTTGCTTGCAATAAAGACCGTTTGGTGGTGGATCCTGTGAACGAGTTCCTTTCGAGCAATTATTACGAAACAGAACAACAGATCTCTGCAGCCTTGATCGGTGCCTACGACCCGATTGGTTGGTCAATGGCATTTGGTCAGTGGATTTCTCCAACCATGTTTGGTGAGATTCGATCGGACAATGCGAATGCAGGGGGAGACCCATCGAATAATGACCAGCCTGGATGGCAGGAATACGATGACTTTACCAATACGAATACGAATACCATAACGCATCCGATGTACCGTAGGAATTACATTGGGATTAGTCGTGTGAATGCCCTGCTTGACTTGACTGAATTGGAGACACCGGCAGTGGAGATTTACAAGGCGGAGGCGAAATTCTTACGTGCCTATTATCACTTTGAATTGTTCCGACATTTCGGTCCAATTCCGGTCGTGACCGAATCGCTTGCGCCAGGGGACTTGAACTTGGAACGAAATACCATGTCAGAGGTCATGCAACAGATTGTTCAGGATTGTGAGGACGCTGCAGCAGTTTTGCCGGCCATTGCCCCCAGCGGGGAGGAGGGTCGAGCGACAAAAGGTGCTGCATACGCACTCATGGGCAAGGCCTATCTCTACTGGGCGGATTTGAAAGGAGATGATGCAGATTTATTCAACCAAGCTGCATCCGCTTTTCAAGATGTGGTGGACCTTGGATTGTATGCGTTGGAAGATGACATGCAGCAGTTGTATCAATTCAATGTCCGCAATACGGTGGAGTCTGTTTTCGAGATTCAGCACAATCCACTTTGGTCGAGTGACTGGGGCTGGTTTGAAGGGGTGGATGGCAATGGAATGATTCAACTATGCGGCATTCGTGGTTTGTGTGCTGAGCACCCTGAGTACGAAGCCGGTTGGGGATTCTTATCGGTGACAGAAGGTCTCTGGAATCACTTTCTTGAAGATGATTTGTACCGAAGAGATGCTGCCATCATATCGGAAGCCGAATTGGCTCAGGATATGATAGATGCTGGTGTGAGTTGCGATCCGATCATCGATATGACCCAAAATAATCCGATGGACTATACCGGTTATTGGCAAGAAAAATATTCGAACTTCAAGTCCTTTGCGGGCACCAATGTGAACGGTGGAAATGAACATCTGACCAAAGCGCAAAACACACATGTGTTCCGTTATGCGGATGTGTTGTTGATGTTAGCTGAAGCATTGCACCGTGGTTCCGGCGACGACGGAATGGCTATGGCCCACATCGATGTCGTGCGCGAACGCGCTGCTGGTCCTGGGGACAACATCGGAAATTTCCGAACGGCCGCAGAAGTTATGGCCGCAGAGGGCTGGGGCTTGCTTGACTTGATCTGGTATGAGCGACGGGCGGAACTTGCTTGTGAAGGTGACCGATGGTTTGACCTCGTGCGTTCTGGTCGAGCGAACTCAAGCTTGTTCGTGGGAGATGGAGACAAGGAGGGTAATTTCAGTGAGGAGAACGTGTGGCTTCCTATTGCATTGGAAGAAACGGTGTTGGCCACGGGCCTGACGACCTATCCTGACGCAGCGTTGTTTAATTGATCTTAAAAGCGAGCAGTTGCTGCCAATTTGCTAATTCAATCAATCTATAAAATTCAAACAAATGAAACAGACTCTTCGATTACTGAGCATCATGTTTTTGTCGGCGCTATTCGCCGTGGGGTGCAAGCCTGACGACCCCGAACCGACTGGAGATACGATCGCGAGTTTTCAATACGAAATCAGTCCGGATAATTGGTCTGACGTGATCTTCACGAACTATTCTCAGAATACGTCAACGTATGCTTGGGACTTTGGTGACGGCAACTCGAGCACGGAAGTAAGTCCGACGCATTCGTATGCTGCGGGCGGTTCCTACGAGGTTATTTTGACGGCTACCGGTGAATTGGGTTCGGCTTCGAAGTCAGAAACGATCACGGTGGTCAATCCAAACACGGCTCAACAGTTTCTGACGGGTACAGATGGAAAGACATGGTACCTGAATAGAGAAGAGGTTGCTATGGGAATCGGCCCAGGCATTGGGGATGTTTCTTGGTGGTCATTCGGCGGTGTTACTCCACTCGGGGAACGTCCGTGCATCTTGGATGACTCGTTCATTTTCAACCCGGACGGGACTTGGGAGAAGAATACAGAGGGTACCGTTTTCGTCGATTCAGATGCCAACGGTGGATGGCTAGGAAAGTCGTTTGAGAGCTGCCATACGGAGGATGAGCCTGGACTCTTTGTTGGACCAAATGGAGAGGACCTCAGTTCATTCGCGAGCGGTGGAGCCTACACATTTGATTTCAACAGTTCACAGAACACGGTTGTCATCGAAGGGTTTGGTGCATATATCGGTCTACCAAACAAGACTGAAAATGGCGATAGCTACATCCCTACAGCCACCAAGACCTACACCATATTCAATATGGAAGAAGGTAACATTGCAGATAAATTGGATGTTGCCATAGTGAATTTAGCGGATGGCTCAGCTTGGAGCTTTTACTTGTTGAGCTATCACAATCCAGCGGATCTTCCTCCTCTTCCGGTGTCTACTCCCATCGCTGACTTCTCTTATGTGAAGGATGGAAGCACAGTGACATTTAGCAACGCGTCTTCGAATTCGACGTCGTATACATGGGATTTTGGAGACGGTGGATTCAGTGCTGACGAAAACCCGGTATACATGTACTCGGCAGATGGAGACTATACAGTCACCCTCACAGCCAGTGATGATGATATGCTCAGCGACGAAACCTCTCAAGTGGTTTCGATCAGCTCAGCTGTTTTCACTGCTGCTGACTTGTCAAGCGCAGAGGGAAAGGTGTGGAAATTGGACGGCGAAGGATCTTACTATGTAGGTCCAAGTCAAGGCAGTAGTGAATGGTGGGGAGGTATTGATGCGGCGGGTGTGATTGAACGTGCTTGCCAGCTGGATGATGAATTTATCTTCTATGATGACGGCACAATGGAATTTGCCACACAAGGCCAAGTTTGGGTTGAGGATTTCCTCGGAGGCTCAAACGAATGCATTGATGAGGGAGATCTGATTGCTCCGTTTGGTGTTTATGCATCGGGAATCCACGCATTCACAGCGAGCGATACTGAGATTACTGTTGAAGGACTCGGAGCCTACATTGGTTTTAACAAAGGATTCAATGGCGGTGAGTTGCCAGGAGATGCCTCTGGTACTCCAGCGTCTTCCATCACCTACGAAGTTTATGAGTTCAGTGACAACGACGGGGTGCAACGTTTAACCATAACAGTGGATTACGGTGCATTTCCTGGAGAGTCTTACTGGACGATGCGCATGATTGCGGAATAAGCAGCCTTTGTACAAAACGAAAAAGGGGAGTCGGCCATGTGCCGTCTCCTCTTTTTTTTGCGCTTGAGTTTGTTGTTTCTGTGCAGTAAAGCTGGTCGCAGATGTCTTTTCTCACGAGGGAGCAAGACGCTTAAAGCGTCTTTATGTCGCAAAAAAAAAATCAGATGTACTCAGCGGATGCGCCTTGCCTGTCGCTAGCGAGGAGTTCGTCATAGAGGCCGGCTCCCATCACGCTGATGAGGGGGGCAGCGAAGAAAACGCCAACGCCGAAAGCGAGGATGCCGAGAATTAACACAAACATGCATAGAAAGCCCATGAAAAAGACCTTCCACATTTTTCCGTTGGTCCACACGAGTCGCGCGCTCTCTCGTATAGCACCTTCTGCTCCGAGCTCGGGGCGATCTTGAAGGACATAGAACGTTTGAGAGAGGCTGATAGCAGCAAGGATACCTGGTATAATGAACAGAATCATCCCAACAATGACGATGACCGCATTCAGTAAGAAGGCAATGAGCGTTGGCAGAAAGTTACGGAAGCCGTCAAAGTAGGTTTCGAACTGAGGTGTCTGGCCACGGTATATTTGTACCATGGTACGGTAAAATCCGAAGGTTAGCGCACCGCTCAACACAATGGAACCTACGCCAAATCCAACGCTTCCAATGATACTCGAGATGACGCCGTGCAAAATGGTTAGTCCGATGGCGGTAAGCCAATTGTTCTGCAGGACGACCCAAGCTTGGGATAAAATTTCTGTGTTGGAGCGCATGAGTTACGTGTTTTGTCCAAGATAATGGACAAAGACAAATCTCCAAAAAACGTTTCCGTTTGGCTGAATTGCGAGAGCGCGACACGTATCACCTGAGGAAAAAAAAGCCCCCCACTCAGAGGAGTGGAGGGCTTGAGTTTTTGCGTTATTGAATGACCACACGCACTGGCTTGGATGCAGCGGTGTTTGTGGATAGTTGCATCAAATACAACCCGCGAGGCAGGTTGGCTACATCTACTAACGTTGAGCC
>CALGEI010000065.1 GCA_937881575.1 uncultured Flavobacteriales bacterium
GCTGCAAAGGGTCATGTGCTTCCAGCGTTGTTTGAACGCTTTCTAGCACTGGAGTTTCATGCGATGCCTCTCCCCAAAAGCATCGGAAGGGAATGGATAGAGGATGAGGTATTGCCCTTGCTTGATTTGGAGCCGGATGCTTCTGTTGAGGACCTCATGGCGACAGCGGTCGCCTACATTGCATCGGTTGTTCGCTTGGCCGCAGAGGGAAAACACACCTTGGTGACAGGCGGCGGAGCGTATAATGGTGCGTTGATTGATGCCTTGAAGTCGAACAGCAGCGCCATCCGCGGATTGCCAGTGGATGTGGTTATTCCGCAGGAAATACAAGTTGAAGGCAAGGAGGCTCACGCCTTTGCATTTTTGGGATTGCTCCGTGTTTTGGGGGAACCGAATGCATTGCCCTCAGTCACGGGATCTCGACAAGCCAGTTCTGGAGGAGCACTTTGGGGCACGCCGCGTTTTCTTCGCCGGTGAACAGCTTATCTTTGTCCTCGCCGAAAAATCCATCATACAATGATCATGAAAGAGATGCTCAAGGCTTACGCCCAGCGAGAACCCGAAATTGTTTTCGAGTGGAATGACGCCGAAACGGACGCCAAGGGGTGGGTTGTTATCAATTCGTTGAGAGGCGGAGCTGCCGGTGGTGGAACACGAATGCATCCGCGATTGGATCGCCGCGAAGTTGTCAGCCTGGCAAAGACGATGGAAATCAAATTCACGGTGAGCGGCCCTCAAATAGGAGGCGCTAAATCGGGCATTGCGTTCGATCCGAATGACCCGAGAAAGGAAGGGGTTTTGCGCAGGTGGTATCATGCGGTAACACCCTTGCTACGGCACTATTATGGCACCGGAGGGGATATGAATGTGGACGAAATCCACGAGGTCATACCGATCACTGAAGATTGTGGCATTTGGCATCCACAAGAAGGGGTGTTCAATGGCCACTTCAATACCAAGACAGCAGAGAAAGTAAAGCGCATTGGCCACTTGCGTCAAGGCGTTTCGCAAGTTGTCGAGAATTCAAATTACACGCCATCCGTCGCTCGAAAGTTTCGAGTTGCTGATTTGATTACCGGATATGGAGTGAGCGAATCGGTTCGTCACTTTTTTAGCGTGTACGGTGGTG
>CALGEI010000066.1 GCA_937881575.1 uncultured Flavobacteriales bacterium
AAACACCAATGGCTTCCCCACCAGCAGCGTTCCGCCAAACGGCACAATCATGTTGCGGCCTTTCGGCAAATTGCGGTACAAACCATCCAGGTATATCGGCACAACAGGAATGCCCGGATGACGGGATGCGAGGTGCCCTACCCCCCGTTTGAAGTCACCCATCGAACCGGGAACTCCTCGGGTGCCTTCAGGGAATAAGATGAGACTGCGCCCTGCCAAAAGCATGGCGTCGAGCTGTTCAATTGGATCCTCTCCACTTGCTTTGCGGCTTCTTGAAATCAACACGGCATTGACCAAGTGGAGCATGCCCCAGCGCTTGAAACCGGAACCGAAAAAGTCTTGAGCGGCGACTGAATGCGTCAGGTGAATGCGGCTGCTTGGTACGACCGTCATCAGGGCCATGGCGTCGAGGTGACTGTTGTGATTGGCGATATAAATAACCGGACCCTTCAAAGCAACGTGGTCTGCCCAGATGTACTTCATTCCTATGACCAGCCCAAAAATCATGCGCCAAAACACCTTGTAGAGCAGGACAAGCATGATGCGCTTGACAAAAGAGTTCGGCTTCAGAGCGCTTGAGGGGTTCACATTAGACATCGGTCAATCCACAACGTTCCATTAACTGGCACTACTAAAAAAGTAGATCAAATGAAAAAAGGGCGCTGCCGCCGCGGAAAAACCATCCAAACGATCCAAGTATCCTCCGTGACCCGGAATGGCGTTGCCCGAATTTTTCACGCCAACATCCCGTTTGATGCCCGAGGCAATGGCATCCCCCATAAACCCGGCGACCGCGACGCAAAAACCGGTGAACGCCGCTTCCCAAATTCCCAATGGCGTCAGAAAGCGCAGGCCGATCGCCAGGAGTGTTGTGGACAAGACGCCTCCGATGAGTCCCTCCCAAGTTTTATTGGGACTGACTCGTGGTAGCACCGGGTGTTTTCCTATCGTTTTCCCCCACGCGAATTGCAGGACGTCGTTCATGCCCACCAAGAAAATGAGGTACAAAAGCAATCCTTCAGGCCCCGCGGTGAATCCGGGAATTTCCGGCATTTGGAACAGCAGCGCCAAGTGACTCATGCCATAGACCCATGCAACGAGCGAATAAGGCAACAGCGAAATGGAACGAACAATCCCTTGTGTTTCTCCCCGCGTCACCAAAACGAAGGGGATGATCACAAACATGAAAACCGGAATGAACGCGAGGAAGATTTCCGTTTTGCCATAGTATGCCAGGGCGTATTGAACAGGAACCACTGCGTAGCAGAGCAACACCACGTTGCGTTCTCTCAAATCCAACTTCAATAACGGATACATTTCCCGCAACAAGGCGTAGCTCAAGAATGCCAAACCGAGGTGGGTAATGACCGGGTGAACCACGGTCGACAGGATGAAACAGGCACACATAATCCACCAAGACTTTGTTCGCACTTGCAACTCGGTCGCCAACTTAGAAGGCCTCACTTTCCCAAGAATGTACCAGGCGGTTGAGCTGAACACGAGAATGCCCAAAATGATGAATATCACCCATTGAACTTCTGCATTCATGCCCCATACATCGATTAACTTGGTCATGGTCTCACTGTTTTTTTGATGCGAGTGGCCGTACTCCAAATCAAGCACAAAAAGACAACACAAAGTGCAATTGGCAACCCCTCGCTGACATCAGCTTCAAAACCAAGAAACAAGCAGAGGAGACCCCAAGACAAGGTGCGGTCACTTTTACCCATGGGACCGTCATAGCGGCGATCCCCATTGAGCCAACCGCCGAGAACGCCACTTAATTCATTGACAGCCGACAACCACAACAAAGCACCTACCCATCCCGCATGCATTCCGGTCAGAAGAGCGAGAGGCCACATCACGAGCGCATCACTGACCACATCTCCCAATTCATTCAAAACAGCGCCACCTCTCGTCGCCATGTTGTGAGACCGGGCCATCATGCCATCCAAGGCATTCAAAACCATGCGCAAAAGCAAAGCCAATGCGATGATAAAATACCAAGCTGGTTGTTCGTGTCCTTGCGTAAACATCCAACCCATCAAGCCCGACAGCGCCAAAGCTGACCACGTTAATGCGTTGGGCGTCACTCCCGCTCTTCGCAACCACTCCATCGTCGGATTCAAAATTCGCTGGAATGCCGGTTTGAGCCCATATGTACTGGGAATTCTCATTCGGGAACGGGTTGGTTTTTATCGAAAGGATGGGCTGTTAACGGCAACCGCGAGAGGCCTTCAGGGAAAACACCGTGAGCAAAAAAGTGCAGAAAAGGCCCTCCTAAAATGTCCCATCGGGTATACATCATGTTGTGATCCAATGCCACATGGAAGGCATCTGAAGCTTGGCCATCGATTG
>CALGEI010000067.1 GCA_937881575.1 uncultured Flavobacteriales bacterium
GTTGGTTCGTTGGGATTGGAATTGATCTCCTCGAAGTCCTTTCGGCACCCCGTGAAGGCGAGGGCTCCAATCAGGCCCACCATGAAGAAAATTTGCTTATTCATTTTCGTAGTTTTTTATTGGTGGGAAATCAGAGGTTGAATTTCAAGTTGAATCCAATGGTGCGCTCAGCTGGAAGCTGGCCCCCTTCAAATCCTTGAATGTTCGAAGACGATGTTGCCACCTCCGGGTCGATGTGTGGAACGTTCTTGTACAGGATGGCCAAGTTGCGACCGTATACACCGATGCTGATGTTGCTGAATGGCAAACCACTCGTCATTGAAGCGGGTAGGTTGTAATCCAATCGCATTTCACGAAGCTTTATAAAACTTGCGTCGTATTGGTCTGCTGCGTGAATGATGTACCCCTGGTTGTAGAAGAAGTGACTCTGAGCTGAAACGTTGGTTGCGTTGGCAACACCCGTTGACACATACTCACCGTCGTCATTCATTTCTGCCACCATGCCTTCTACTACAATGCCATCCTCACGGATGTTGTTTTCAGCCGTCTCTGCCAACGTACCGGAGTATTTGCCCCACTGGTTGGAATAGCTGTGCACTGAACCTCCTTTTTGGAAGTCAACCAACGCATTGAATGAAAGGTTTTTGTACTGTAAGTCGGTATAAACGCCACCGGTCATGTCCGCTAAGATGTTACCAATTGCAACCACCTCATCTGTGCTGAGGTAATAACCATCCGCATCAACGAGTTTGTTGCCATCGTCATCGTACAAGAAGTCATAACCATAGAATGTGCCCAAGGGCTCTCCTGGACGTGCTTCAAGCGTAACGCCGAATAAAGACGTGTAACGGATGTTCTCGACACCTTCTGCCAATTCAACCAATTGGTTTTTGTTTTTGGCAAGATTCAAACCGATGTCCCAACGGAAGTTCTCTGTTTGAACAGGTGTTCCAGAAAGAGACAATTCAATTCCTTTGTTTTCAGTCTTACCCGCGTTCAAGACTGTGCTGGTGTATCCTGAAGCCGCCGATACAGGAACATTGAAAATCAGATCCTCTGTTGTGCTCTTGTAATACGTCAGGTCAACGTGCAATCGATCCAAGAAAAAGCTCAACTCCGTTCCAAATTCTAAACTCGAAGTGCGTTCAGGTAATAAGTTCGGATTGTTTTGCGCATTGGGCACAGTCGCCGAACCGGAGTTTCCATAATTGGAGTTAATACCGTACGTCAAGCCGGTCTGGTACGGGTCTGTATCGTTACCGACCTGAGCCCATCCAACACGCAACTTACCAAAGCTCAAGGCGTCTATGTCAACTAAATCGCTGAACACATAGCTTGCGGTGGCTGAAGGGTAGAAGTAGCTGTTCGTTTCTTCAGGAAGCGTCGAGCTCCAGTCATTCCGCGCTGTGACATCGATGAACAATGTTCGCTGGTAACCCAAGCTAACAGAACCGAGAACCGAGTTAACGACTTTGCTGTCCTCGAAATCACTGACTTCATAGCCGTCCGCGCCATTGTTTACGGTATACAACCCTGGCGTATTCAAACCGCCCAGAGTGTAAGCACCTAAACGAGAGTAATTGCGAATTCTGCGGTTCACTCCGATGAAACCAACAAGGTTTAAATCAGAGTTGATCTCTTTGTTGAAGTTCAAATAACCGTCCAAATTGGTTTCTTGCAATTGGCGCGTGTACTCTGAGTACGAAGACTCATTCACACCTCCGACTGCAATGCGCTCTTGGCGTCGATCAATGTAAAAGTCTGTTAGGGCACGTCCCATAAAACTAAAGTTGTCATTGATCTTGTAATTCATCGTGATGTTTCCAAACACACGATCACGCTGGTCATTTTGAACATTCTTGTAACGCTCCCAGAATGGGTTGTCCCAATAGTGCGGAGAGGCATCGGAAGCGCTGTTTCGGTTCCAAGTTCTGTGCGAGCCGTCTGCGTTCTCGTAATTGCGCAATCGATCCATGCTCAATTGACGCTGTCCCCATTGGGTGAACTGACTCATCACTGATGTGCCATAACCTGTTTGAGGGCGACCCTCACCAACACTTTGAACGTAATTGACATTCACACTTGCTGTGAGTTTCTCACTGACATCCGAAGACGCGGCAAAGGAGAGTGAGTTGCGATTCAATGAAGAATTCTCATAAACACCCGTTTGGTTGTGATTGGTATAGCTCAATCGGAATGAGCTAGTCTCATCCGCGCCGGTTACCGCAAAGTTGTTGCTGTATGTAACCCCCGTTTGGAAGAAGTCATCGACATCGCTGTCTGTTGGAGACCAGCCCCTTGTCTCACCAAAATCTTCATCTCCTTCATAATCGTACCAACTATCCCAATGACGAACCTGCGTGCCATCTAATTCTGGACCCCATGATCCATCATATCCATAATCTGGAATTGGTGATTCTCCTAAGCTGTCCACCATGCTCTGGTTGATCCAGGCTGTTCCTGCACCACCTCCATATGAGTTTTGGTAATCCGGAAGGACAAACACATCATTGAATGCTACTGTTGAGCTTACAGAAACTCCGAGACCTGTTTTGCCTGAAGCGCGGTATCCCTTGCCTGTTTTGGTCGTAATCACGATGGCTCCATTCGAAGCGCGCGATCCATAAAGTGCCGCGGCAGCAGGACCCTTCAATACAGAAACCGACTCAATGTCGTCGGGATTCATGTCTTGCATGGCGTTTCCGTAGTCATACCCACCGGTTGAACGCTGTGTTCCACCACTAGAATAGTCTGAATTATCCATTGGCACACCATCGACCACAAAGAGCGGTTGGTTGTTGCCTGTGATCGAACTAGCGCCACGAAGCAACACTTTGGAAGACGAGCCCATTGCTGTTCCCGAAGTGACTTGCACACCCGCAATCTTTCCTGTCATCGATTTAACGATGTTTTCAGATCGCGCTTGTGTGAAGGATTCGTTTCCTAGTTCTTGCACCGAAAAACCAAGAGCCTTCTTCTCTCGTGACACGCCCAATGCAGTCACGACAACTTCATCGAGATCCACGCCTGAAGACATTGCGACATTCACGCTTGTTGAGCCATCCAGCGCGACGAGCTCCGTGTCGAAACCAACAAAGCTGAACGTTAACACGTCCGATGCCGTGTTAGCAGAAATAGAATAGTTACCATCAGCATCCGTAAAGACACCTATGCCTTGGCCTGATACAACGACGGCAACACCGGGAATCGCTCCACCGGAACTTCGGTCCGTAACCTTACCGGTTACTTTCCCTTGAGACCATGCTGTTCCAACGAACAGCAAAGTCATAAATAAGAGTGCTCTTGCTTTCATACGAGACGGGATTATTGATATTCGAGTTTATGTAGCCTTTTAAGCCACGGTCAATATTCATAAAAAATTCGTTAAAATAACCACACTTAAAAGTGTACTTATCAAACGAAATTGTGAAAAACTGATACCTAACCTTTTGGAAACCAAATATCAAAAGCAGCCCCTTCTATGTGTTCTTTAGACACAGATACCGTACCGCCCAATTGTTGAATCACCGATCTTGTTATCGTTAGACCCAGCCCACTTCCTTCCTGTTTTAGTGTGAAATGCGGCTGAAAAACCTCTTCGATCAACGCTTGGTCTATCCCAACCCCGTTGTCCTCAACGGTTATTTTCCATCCATGATTCCACTCGCTGCACCTCAACCGAATGACCTTATTGGTTTGCTTCGACATCGCCTGAATTGCATTGGAAATTAAGTTGTTGAAAACTCTCAGTAAATGGGATCGCGAACCTCGAACCAAAACCTCTTCGCTAAACCCTTCAATTTCCCAGCGCACTCCGTGATCACCCAATTGAAACAACGCTACAACCTCTTCAATCACTTTTGCCACGCTCACTGATTGCAAATCTTGCACTCCGATATCTGCCAATGAGGAGAAATCATGGGCTATTTCGGCTAAAACATCAATCTGCGTCGAGGCTGTTTTGCAGAATCGCTTGAGCCGTTCGTCGAAATCAGGACGTTGATCTACCCACGCTCTTTCCAATTGCTGTACACCGAGTTTAATGGGCGTTAACGGGTTTTTAATTTCATGCGCAACTTGCATTGCCATTAAACGCCACGCTCCTTCTCGTTCTCTCTGAGCAAGCTCAGCTATGGTTTTCTGCAAATGCCGCAACAACGCGTTGTACTCCGCTACCAATTCACCGATCGCATCCGCTTGCGCATATGGAATTGGGCTTTGGGCCTGTGTTGGATCCAACTCTCGCATTCGATCTCGAATTATCGTTAAAATGCGCATTAGACGATTCGATAACAATGCCGCAATAAGCGCTCCTCCAATAATCAGGACTACGTATAGAGGCGCCAGCTGAATCAAAAAGCTTCTGAAATCTCCCGTTTCCACTGTCCGCTTCTCATAGCGCACTTGGGCTATACCGACCACCTCTTCGTCCAGGTTATTGAAATTCCAATGTGCCAGAACCACAGGACCTAAGTCCGTGCGCTGAACTTCTTCTGGGAGACCTTGTAAGGGAGAAAGGATGGCGTCTGGCACCTGCATCCAGGTTGTTTCGTCAGCCGCAAAAGACGATTGAGTTAAAAGTCTGCCGTCCGGCGTATACAGTGCTATGTCCAATCCGTGGACATTAGCCAATTCACAAATACGATCCGAGAAAACAAGTGGAATGTCTTCGGTCTGAAAAGCATCCGGCATGCGATCCAAAACATATTCCATGCTTCGTTCGATGGCCGCCTCCTTTCGAAGCAATCGCTGCTCGTTGTACTCGGTGTCCTGACGGACTGCAAATTGCCAAGCAACCCCGATTGTGCCCGTCAAAGACAGCACCATGAGGAGCAACATGGAAAGGAGGATGCGAAATTGAAATCCCATGAGCCGAATCTACGCAGACCACATCGGAATCAAATGCTGTGCCACTATGGGCTTTGGGTTAAGAGCTTAGCGCTTCTGATCCCGCGACAATCTCAAGGATCTCCGTCGTGATGGACGCTTGACGCGCTTTGTTGTACGAAATACGCAAGTCACGCAGCATATCACCAGCATTCTCAGTGGCCTGGTGCATCGCGGTCATTCGAGCGCCATGCTCAGCCGCGTTGCTATCTAGCAATCCTTTGTACAATTGAACTTTCAGAGAGCTTGGGATGATCTCCTCAATAATCTCCGCTTGCGAAGGCTCAAACAGATACTCTGTATCGGTCTTGGTCTCCGTGTTGGATGGAAGCGCCATCAAAGGCAGGAAATTCTCCGTCGTCACATCCTGGACCGCCGCGTTCACAAACCGATTGTAAATAATATGAACAGCATCGTACTGCCCGCCGCTGAACTGCTTCATGATGTCATCGGCTACTTTTTCAGCCCGGCCGAAGTTCAAATCATCAAAAATCTTCCAGGCGTCCTCATCAAAACCGACCGGCGTGACTTCACTGCGTTTTGCAAACGCCTCGTGAGACTTCTTCCCCAAACCCAAAACATGGTATTCAACCCCCTTCAACGTCATGGCTGCATTCGCTGCCTTCACAATGTTATTGTTGAAGCCGCCGCACAAACCTCGGTTGGACGTAATTGCCACAAGAAGCACGCGCTTGACCTCCCGCTTCTGAGAGTAAACACCATCGCTGCTATCCAGAGACGCGCTCACGTTTGATAATACGCCCTGCAGCTTCTCCGCATAGGGGCGCATCCGTGTAATCGCATCTTGAGCTCTGCGAAGCTTTGCCGCCGCAACCATTTTCATGGCCGACGTAATCTGCATCGTGTTTTGCACCGATGTGATTCGCTCCCTGACTTCTTTGAGACCTCCAGCCATGATTCAGATTATGCGTATTGCGCCGTTAACTCATTCGCCGCCTTCGTCAACACTTCAATTTGGTCATCACCGTACTTACCACTCTTCAATGCGCTCATCACATCGGGATGCTTGGAGTGCATGTAGGAGAGATACGCCGTTTCAAACTCCGTCACCTTGTTCACAGGTACCGCCTTCAGAAGACCGCGCACTCCGCAGAAAATGATGGCAATCTGGTCCTCAACCCGCATAGGACTGTTGAGGTTTTGCTTCAAGATCTCCACATTGCGCTCTCCCTTATCGAGAACCGCTTTTGTGGCATCGTCCAAATCAGAACCAAACTTCGCAAACGCCTCAAGTTCGCGGTACTGCGCTTGGTCCAACTTCAAGGTACCGGATACCTTCTTCATGGATTTGATCTGCGCATTTCCACCCACACGACTCACCGAAATACCTACGTTAATCGCAGGACGAATTCCACTGAGGAATAAGTTGGACTCCAAGAAAATCTGGCCGTCCGTAATGGAAATCACATTGGTCGGAATGTAGGCAGATACATCACCTGCCTGTGTCTCAATGATCGGCAAAGCCGTCAGGGATCCTCCTCCTTTGATTTTATCTTTCAAAGAAGCTGGTAAGTCATTCATCTGCGATGCAATTCCTTGCTCGCTAATCACCTTTGCAGCACGCTCCAATAAACGGCTGTGCAAGTAAAATACGTCACCTGGGTATGCTTCACGTCCTGGAGGACGACGCAACAAGAGAGAAACCTCACGATAAGCAACAGCTTGCTTTGAAAGGTCGTCATAAACCACCAATGCTGCATTGCCCGTATCTCGGAAGAACTCACCTACCGCAGCACCCGTAAACGGTGCGTAAAACTGCAGTGGCGCTGGGTCCGATGCTGTCGCAGCCACGACCACGGTGTAAGGCATTGCTCCGTTCTCTTCGAGCATGTTCACAATCCCAGCAACCGTAGACCCCTTTTGACCAATGGCTACATAAATGCAGTACACGGGGTCGCCGGCATCATAAAATTC